>ONPM01000090.1 GCA_900319715.1 uncultured Prevotella sp. | reverse complement strand
GGCAGATTAGCGATATACTTCTCTACCTCGTTGGCTTTCATGCCCTCCTTCACCATGGCTTCGACAATAGCCTCCGTTACCGAGAACTCAGCGTACATTGTCGTATTGCCACTCAGCATGGTCAGTTGTGTCATAGGCGATACCTGGTCACCAGTACGTACAGGAATTTCGCCGATAATACCGGGTACGGATGCCGTGATGGTGCAGAAACCGAGGTTCACCTTCGCACGGTTTACGGCTGCACGGGCCTGGGACACAGAGGCTTGCGCCTGTTTGTAGGAGTTTTCGCTGTTGTTCAGCATATAACTGCTCACGATCTTTTTCTCGAACAGGTTCTTGTTTGACTCGTATTCCAGTTTAGCGGAGTTCTCCTGAGCCAGGGCTGCCTGTAGGTTGGCCTGTGCGGCCTCCAGTTCCAACTGGGCGTTACGGGAGTCAATCACGAAGAGCACCTGGCCCTTTTTTACTTGCTGGCCCTCGCTGACAGCGATCTTCATCAACTGACCACTCACCTGTGGCGTAATGGTCACATCGTTCTGACCCTTCATCCTGGCACTAAACTTGTAAGGGACTTCAATGTCCGATTTCTTCACTGTCATCGTTTCAAACGATGATGGGACTTCCTTAGGCATGTTCACATTACAGGAGCCTAGAGCGACCGTCAATGTAGCCAAAGCCACAGCCATTGTCTTTACATTTCTCTTTTTCATTTTGTTTCAGAATTATTTTATTACTAGTTCTTGCGATAGTTTTGTTTTCTCGTTTTGTGCTGCAAATATACAACAATTATTTTTATTTTCACTACATTATTGCTATTTTTTTGTGATTTATCTTAATTTATGATTCTTACACGATTTGTGCTAAGGCATCGATGTCGGCATCTGTCGTGGCCCAACTGGTGACGAAGCGGCAGATCGTGTGGTGATGGTCTTTTTGGCCGAAGTGGGAAAACTCCACATGACGACTTAAACGTTCTACTTGTTCGTTGTCGATAACGACGAACTGTTGGTTGGTGGGCGAATCCACGAGGAATTGATAACCTTTCTCCTTGAAAATCCCTTTCAACCGCATGGCCATCTTAATAGCATGTTCAGAAAGTTTGAGGTAGAGGTCGTCAGTAAACAAGGCATCAAACTGTAGGCCGATGAGGGCACCCTTGGCTATGACGGCACCATGTTGTTTCTGGATGGAGAAGAAATGCTTGTGGGCCTTACGGTTAGTGAAGACGACGGCCTCGCCGCAGAGGGCACCAATCTTGGTGCCGCCAATATAGAAAACGTCGCAGTGGCGAGCCAGGTAGGGCAGGGTGACGTCATTGCCCTCAGCCATTAGACCGTAGCCTAGCCGGGCACCGTCGATATAAAGAGGGATGTCGTATTGTTGGCATATTTTATATAGTTGGTCCAGTTCCCTGGCAGAATAGAGCGTGCCGAGTTCTGTGGGGAAAGTTATATAGACCAGCCCAGGATGAACGGCATGATCCCTGTTGCCGTCGTGCATGTAGTCATCGAGGTATTTGTCGAGTGTGGCGGCCGCCATCTTCCCGTCCGTATCGGGGATGGTGATGATCTTGTGCTCTGTGAATTCCACCGCTCCCGCCTCATGGACATTGATATGGCCACTGGCCACGCAGATCACGCCCTCATATTGGTAAAGCATCGAGTCGATGGTGGTGGCGTTGGTCTGGGTACCTCCCATCAGGAAGAAAATCTGTGCATCGGGCAGGCCGCAGGCTTCGCGGATGCGGTTCTTGGCCCGTTGGCTGAACTCATCGAAGCCGTACGGTGCTGGCTTGGAATTATTGTATTTCACTAAGTGGTCTATCACCTGCTGACAGGCGCCGTTGTTGTAGTCACATTCGAAGGAGATCATAGGATAGGATGTTTACGTTTTACGATTTGACTGCAAAAATACATAAAGTTTGGCGAATATTTGCATAATTTTAGTAAAATGTGTAATTTTGCACCGTGATTCTGTATTTATATCTTCCATGACCAAGGTGAAATCTGCTTTTATCTCGTTCTCTTTCTTTCTGGCGGCATTGGCACTCACTGTGACGGCGGACGCTCAGGTGAAGGGGAAGATACCGTTTGGCATCTTATACTATGGGTGCCACGGGGCAGCGTATCTGGACAGACAAGCCGACTACGATGCTCCATGGGCGGCGATGGCGAGGGCAGACAGTCTGGGCGTGCTGACGCCACTGGGGCACGATGTGATGCAACGACTGGGGCTGATACGAGCCGACGCCCGCAACCGCTGGGGAGAACTGACGGAGGCGGGGGCACGGCAGCAGCAGGAGATTGCACAGAGGATCGTGGAGCGGTTTCCGGAAATCTTCAATGGCGAGGCTAACCATCTGGGGGCGCGAAGTCTGACCAACACCTGCTGCCTGCTCTCGATGGAACAGATGATGGTGCAGGTGGCTAAGGCTTGTCGCATCAGAGTGTACCATAATGCCAGCAGGGTGTATTCTGACTATCTGGATCGGCAGGAGGAGCGACAACTGGCTGTCAGTAGTGACTCTGTGGCTGGGGCTGCCTATCGGGATTTCTCGGCGAAATATGGCGACGGGGTGCAGTTGGCGAAAAGGCTCTTCACGGATGTGGATGTCGCTAGGGGGCATGTTGACGTACAGGTACTGTGTGACCATCTCTACCGTCTGGCTGCCAATATCGGACAGACGAGGCTCAACGGAAGGGTATCGCTGGATGACTTGTTTACCGAGGATGAGGTACGACACCAGCGGATGAGGCTGGACGCACGGAACTACCTAAACTACGGTGGCCGACAGCGGCGACAGGGTTTGCAGCACCGGTTGTTGCGCCATCTGATGCATGACGTGGACACGGCTCTGACCTTCAAGCAGACGGCTGTGCTGCAGATAGCCGACGAGACGAGTTTCATACCGCTGGTATGTCTGATGGGCATCGACGGCTACGACCTGGAAACCGACAACCTGGAGTCGCTCGAGGAGAGAGGATGGTCGACGGAGCGTATCTGTCCGGCAGGGGCTAACATGCTGTGGATACTCTACCGGCAGGATGAGGAGGATCAGGACGTGTGGATCAGGGTACTGCTGAATGGTCAGGACGCTGAGTTGCCTCTTCACTCAGAGAATGCTCCTTACTATCATTTGAGGGATTTTAAAGACTATTATCAGAGAAAGTTGGAATCGTATGAATAATCAGCAACGGATGGAATGGATGAGTCGGACGGTTCAGACAGTTATGCTGCTGATCCTCTTCACCTCTTCACCTTTTCTCTTTTTCACCTCTTCTGCGCAGTCTGCTTTTGATATCATCGAACTTAACCGAAGTTTTGCGGCCAGCAACTATAGTATATATCCTGATACGCTGCTGCCCAACTTGACTCCTGCGCCGGAAGGTAAGGCGCCTTTCTATATCTCCCACTATGGTCGTCACGGTTCCCGTTATATCCAGAACCGCAGGGGTTTTGATGTCCCCTACAAGATGCTTTGCAGTGCCGACAGCCTGAATGAACTTAGTGAGGCAGGGCAGATGGTGATGAACAGCATGCGGATGATATATGCCGACACCGACAAGCACTGGGGTGACTTAACCTCTTATGGGCAGAGGCAACTTCGTGGCATCGCCCAGCGAATGTTGGAACGCTTTCCGGAGGTATTCAGCGGTGATGCCCATGTCGATGCCCGTAGTACTGTCGTGACCCGTTGCATTCTTTCGATGGGTTCGGCCATGCATGTCATGGCCAGCATGAATCCTCAGTTACAGATCTCGATGAAGGCCTCCCAAGAGGATATGTGGTATATGAATCATCAAGATCCGGTGTTGCGAAAGAACGACATGGCACCTGAGGCGACGAAAGCCTATAATGAGTATATCAGACAACGTGAGCATAACGAACGGCTGATGCAGTTGCTCTTTGTCCATCCTGATTCCGTCCGTGGTGTGGTCAATGACATCTGGCTAAACTACTATCTGATTAAGATGGGGCTCTTCCAGTTGAACACACATCTTTATAAGCATACCTATCTGATGGACATCTTCTCTTCTGAGGAAATCTATCGGCTGTGGCAATGGGAGAATGTATGGTGGTATATCTTGTATGGCGCCTGTCCGCTGAATGGCGGTTATCAGCCTTACACCCAGCGCTATCTGCTCAAAAAGATCATCGAAGATGCCGACAGTTGCATCCTGTTGGAACGGCCCGGGGCACAGTTGCGATTTGGACATGAGACGGTGCTACTGCCGCTGGTATGCCTGATTGGCATCAACGGCTTCGACCTGGAAACGGATAACCTGAATGAGTTGGAAGAGAACGGTTGGTGGGCATCGAAGGTGTTCCCCATGGGTTCCAATCTGCAGTTCATCTTCTACCGTAGTGATATCCATGATGAGGATGTGCTATTCAAGGTGCTGCTGAACGAAAGAGAGGCTACGTTGCCTATTCCGACAGACGTAGCCCCCTATTATCATTGGAAGGATTTCCGTGAACATTATTTGAAGAAGATCGAGGCCTATGAAGAGTTGCGCCATGCAATGACTTCAAAGAAAAGTCAATAGGCCTTGTCTATAGGGCTTCGAGCATCCGCTTGATCACCACGGAACAACTGATCTCACGGTTGGCAGCCTCAGGGATGACGAGGCTGTTGGGCGACTCTATCACGTCGTCGGTGACAATCAGGTTGCGACGGACGGGCAGGCAGTGCATGAACTTTCCGTTGTTTGTCCACGACATGTGCTCAGTGTCCACCGTCCACGACATATCCTTAGACGTGATCTTACCATAGTCTGCAGGATTGGTCACGCCGGGATTGCTCCAGTTCTTGGCATAGATGAAGTCGGCACCTTCGAAAGCCTTCTTCTGATCGTACTCCACGACGGCATTGCCGACGAACAGAGGATCGAGTTCGTAACCCTCGGGGTGGGTGATGACGAGGTCGACGTCGGGGGCGGCATTCATCCATTGGGCGAAACTGTTGGGTACGGCCTGCGGCAAGGCGCGGCAATGCGGAGCCCAAGTCAGCACGACCTTCGGGCGTTCGACGGTCTTATGTTCCTCGATGGTGATGAGGTCTGCAAAAGCCTGCAAGGGATGCACGGTGGCGGTCTCCATAGCGAAGACGGGACGACCGCTGTATTTGATGAACTGCTGCAGCACCGTCTCGGCATAGTCGTACTCACGGTCTGTCAGTCCGGCAAAGGAGCGCACGCCGATGAGATCGCAGTAGCAGCCCATCACGGGGATAGCCTCCAGCAGATGCTCACTCTTGTCGCCATCCATGATGACGCCACGCTCCGTCTCTAGTTTCCAGGCGCCGGCATTCACGTCGAGCACGATGACATTCATGCCGAGGTTCATCGCTGCCTTCTGGGTCGACAGACGGGTTCGCAACGAGTTGTTGAAGAAGATCATCATCAGGGTCTTGTTCTTGCCCAGGTGCTGATATTTGTAACGGTCGTTCTTAATCTCAAATGCCTCGGCCATCGCCTTGTCCAGTGGGCCGATATCCTGTACGTTGATGAATGATTTCATATATTTTTATTGTTTACAGTTTACAGTTTACGGTTTACAGTTGATTACCTATGAGGTTGTTTCGGTCTGCAGTCATATCATCTGTAAACTGTAAACCGTCAACTGTAAACTTCAAATTATGGTCTTGTTTGTCCTTCGCCTTCGATGAGCCACTTATAAGTGCAGATCTCTTCCAAAGCCATCGGACCGCGGGGACCGAGTTTCTGGGTGGAGATGCCAATCTCTGCACCGAGGCCGAACTGCGCACCGTCGGTAAACGAGGTGGGGGCGTTCCAATAGATGCAGGCAGCATCGACATGGGCCTGGAATTTCCTAGCAGTGGCTTCATTCATGGTGATGATGGATTCGCTATGACCAGAACCATTGGCATCGATATGGTCTAAGGCCTCGTCAAGAGAGGAAACCGTCTTGATGGCGAGTTTGTAATCCATGAACTCTGTACCAAAACTGTCTGGTGTGGCATGTTCCAGGTATGGATATTTTCCGTCGAGGGCAGCATAGGCTTTGTCGTCAGCATAGATCATCACCTGCTTCTCAGCCATCTTTTCGCAGAGTGCCGACAGGTCGCCAAGGCGGTTCTCATGGATGATGAGACAGTCGAGGGCATTGCAGACAGACACACGACGGGTCTTGGCATTGTTGATGATTGCCTTGCCCATCTCCAGGTCACCATCCTTGTCGAAGTAGGTGTTGACGACACCGGCACCCGTCTCAATGACGGGGATGCGTGCGGTATCGCGGACAAAGTCGATGAGTTTCTTTCCACCACGGGGAATACAGAGGTCTACATATCCCACGGCATTGAGCATCTCACCCGTAGCCTCGTGGGTGGCAGGCAGCAGCGCGACGACATCCGGGCTGACACCGTATTTCTCCAGGACCTCATGAATCAGCGCCACCTCCTCACGATTCGAGCAGTCGGCATCCTTGCCACCTTTCAGCACACAGGCATTGCCGCTCTTGAAACAGAGGGAGAAAACGTCGAAAGTCACATTGGGACGGGCCTCATATATCATACCAATCACACCGAAGGGTACAGAGACTCGGCAGAGCCGCAGGCCGTTGGGAAGAGTCTTCTGCTTGGTGATATGTCCAAGGGGGGAGGGGAGGGTGGCGACATTACGCATGTCGGAGGCGATACCTTCCAGACGACTGCCTGTCAGTTGCAGACGGTCGTAGAGAGGATTCTCTTTCGACATCTTGGCCAGATCCTCGGCATTCGCCTTCAGGATTCTCTCCTGATTTGTTATGATTGTATCAGCGACAGCCTGTAGAATCTCGTTACGCTGCTCGTCGCTCAGCAAAGCCAGACTCTTGCTGGCTCGCTTAACTTTCTCAAATGTCGTTTTTAGTTCCATATTGACATTCTTTTATTGTTTTTAATAAGCCGGTTCTTCTTCCTTTGGTAAGAACACAGTATGTGGCGTATCTTCCGGATGTTCGATGAGGTCGATGAGGATGTTCTCCCGTTCGCCATTGGCAATAATCACCCTGATTCCGTCTTGGGAAACCTTGGCAGCGGTGGTGTACTTGGAGTGCATGCCGCCACGTCCGAAGGCACTCTTCTCTGCCTTGATATACTGGCTGAGGTCTGTGCCAGGGGCTACAGAGCGGATAATCTCAGACTTGGGATCATCAGGATGACCGGTATAGACACCGTCAATGTTAGATAGGAGGATAAGGGTGTCGGCTTCCATCATCTGAGCAATGAGACCGGAGAGTTCATCGTTATCCGTGAACATTAGTTCGGTGACGCTCACAGTGTCATTCTCGTTGACGATGGGCAGCACGCTGTTTTCCAGCATCACCTTCATGCAGGCTCGCTGATTCTCGTACTGTTCGCCTGGTTGGAAGTTCTCCTTCATCGTCAGCACCTGACCGACGTGGATATGGAATTCGCGGAACAGGTCGTAATAGAGACCTATGAGTTTCACCTGGCCTAGTGCCGAGTAGAGTTGTCGTTGCTCCACGGAGTCGAGAGAGTGGTCTACTTTCAGTTCACGGCGTCCACAGGCCACGGCACCGGATGATACAAGGATCACTTCTATCTCCTGTTTGCGGAGCCAGGCAATCTGGTCAACCAGTGCCGACATCCGTGTTACGTCCAATTTGCCGTCTGAGCGTGTCAGGACATTGGAACCAACCTTTATAACGATTCTATTCATTTCACTTTCCTCTTTCTACATTCCTCTTTCCACTTTCCACTATATCAATGCTACATCTGTGATATGGTCAATCTGCGGTTCTGTGCCTATCATGCCGACTATACTGATTATATCGAAACGTATGTCGCAACGGCATGAGTGGAGTTTCACATAGTGGTTGATGGCTGATGCCAGGCTTCGCCGCTTTTTGTAGTCAATGGCTTCCTCCGGGTCGCCAAACAATCGGTTGCGGCGTGTCTTCACCTCGACGATGACAAGGGTGTTGCCATCCAGGGCCACAATATCCAAATCGTGGTGCCCTGACTTCCAGTCGCGTTCAAGAATCCTATAGCCCTTCTCTTCCAGGAAGGCAACGGCTATGTCTTCTCCCCACTTGCCAAGTTCGTTATGCGCAGCCAAAATAATGATGTCTATGAAGGATTACTTTTCGGCATCTTTCTTGCGGATTTCCACACGGCGGATCTTGCCGCTGATGGTCTTCGGCAGTTCGTCGACGAACTCGATGATGCGGGGGTACTTATAGGGTGCCGTCTCTTTCTTGACGTGTTGCTGGAGTTCCTTGATGAGGTCGTCGCCAGCCTTGTCCTTCCACTCCTTGCCGAGGACGACGGTAGCCTTGACTACCATACCGCGGATATCGTCGGGCACACCGGTGATGGCGCATTCCACGACAGCAGGATGCGTCATCAGGGCACTCTCCACCTCGAACGGACCGATGCGGTAGCCAGAACTCTTGATGACGTCGTCGATACGACCCTCGAACCAGTAGTAGCCGTCTTCGTCTCTCCAGGCCATGTCGCCAGTATGGTAGATGCCGTCGTGCCAGGCCTCACGGGTCAGTTCCTCATCACGGTAGTACTCCTTGAAGAGTCCGATGGGCTTGCGGTCACCGACACGGACAACGATCTCGCCCTTCTCACCATCCTCACAACTGGTACCGTCGGCACGCAGCAGGTCGATGTTGTATTGGGCATTGGGCATGCCCATGCTTCCGGGCTTCGGCTCCATCCAGGGGAAGGTGCCGAGGGTCATCGTCGTTTCCGTCTGTCCGAAACCTTCCATCATCTTGATGCCCGTCTTCTCATAGAACTTGTCGAATACGGCGGGATTCAGAGCCTCACCGGCTGTGGTGCAGTACTCCAGACTGCTGAGATCATAGTTCGACAGGTCTTCGCGGATCATGAAACGGTATATGGTGGGAGGAGCACAGAAACTGGTCACCTTGTATTTCTCTATCTGCCGCAACAGCGTGTCGGCATTGAACTTCTCATGGTCGAAGACAAACACCGTGGCTCCGGCAAACCACTGGCCATAGAACTTACCCCATACTGCTTTGCCCCAACCAGTGTCGGCAACGGTCAGGTGGAGGGAGCCTTCATGCAGATTGTGCCAGAATACACCCGTTGTCAGATGTCCCATGGCGTAGAGATAGTCGTGAGCCACCATCTTCGGCTCACCGCTCGTTCCTGATGTAAAGTACATCAGCATGGTGTCGGAATTGTCGTTGACGTGTTTGGGACGGACGAATGCAGGAGCCTTCTTCCACTCACTCTGCCAGTCATGGAACCCCTCAGGGATGGGTTTACCGTGATCGGTGATGGCGATGAGTGTATCAACTGTCGGACTCTCAGGCATAGCCAGCCGTATCTGCTCTGTGACGTAGGGATCGTCGACGCAGATGATGGCCTTCACTGAGGCACGGGTGTTGCGATAGACGATGTCGTGCTTTGTCAGCATGTGGGTGGCTGGGATGACGATGGCACCTATCTTATGCAGGGCGAGCATGACTACCCACCACTCGTAACGGCGCTTCAGGATGAGCATCACAGGGTCGTTCTTGCCGATGCCTAGCGTTGTCAGATACGAGGCGGCCTGGTCTGTCTGTTCCTTCAGTTCGCCATAGGTGGTACGGATTTCATCGCCTTGATCGTTAGTCCACAGGATAGCCAACTTCTCGGGAGCCTCTGCTGCCCAGGCGTCCATCACATCGTATGCGAAGTTGAAACCTTCGGGGATGATGAACTCCAGGTTCTTATTGTAATCCTCTACAGACGTGAACTTTGTCTGCTTTAAAAATCTTTCTACCATATTCTTCTATATTATAGGAAAGAAATTGGAATAATTAGAATAATTCATTCAGAAATTGATTTATTCATTTCCATTCTATCCGTTGTTTTATTCTCTTCTTTTAAAAGTCTAATTCTTGGTCGTAATTATTCAAATTATTCTAATTTCTTTCCTAACCTTACTCAACCGTAAATGCTAAAAACTTCACAGCCTTGTCGCCAACGGCCAGCATGCCGTGGGGCTTCGTGGAGTCGAAATAGATGCTGTCACCCTCCTCCAGGATTATGGTCTTGCCGCCAATATACAGTTCCATCTTGCCTTCGAGCACAAGGTTGAATTCCTGTCCGGGGTGTGAGTTCTTATAGATGGTATGAGCGCCGGGCTTCGGCTCGACGGTGACGATAAATACATCGGCCTTGTGGTTCACGAAACCGCCCACGAGGCTCTGGTACTTGTAAGCCTTCGTACGCTCAATGCTCATGCCCTGGCCCTTACGAGTTACAAAGTACGACTTCATGTGGGGCGCCTCAGCAAAGATCAGTTCTTCTGTCGAGACCCCATACTTATGGGCAATCTTCATGAGGTTGGAGATGGTAATATCCAACTCGCCGGCCTCTATCTTCTCATACTTTTCGGCACT
>ONPM01000096.1 GCA_900319715.1 uncultured Prevotella sp. | reverse complement strand
ATTCTCAAACGATAAAGCCATCTATCTGCAGATGGCAGACCGCCTCTGTGACGAGATCCTTGCGGGCAAGTATCAGGACGACGACCGTATTCCGTCAGTCCGTGAGTACAGTGTGCTCCTCGAGGTGAATACGAATACCGCCGTCAAGGCCTACGAGCAACTGGCGCGCGAGGAGATCATCTACAACAAGCGCGGTCTGGGCTACTTTGTGACGAAAGGGGCCAAGAAGCAGATTCTCAAGACCCGTAGGAAGGAGTTCATGAAGGAACGCCTGCCAGAACTCTTCCGCCAGATGGCACTGCTCGAGATCAGCATCGACGACGTTGTAGAATCTTATAAAGAGATAAAGAGTGTTAAATAGCGACGGTTCCCTGTAATTAACTGCAACTTTTCTCGTATAATAAACGACAAATAGACAGAACTAAATTAAGGTAAATGTTATTCTAAGGTAAAGATTGTTCTCATGATACATCTTCAAGACATCAACAAGACCTATCAAGGAGCACAGCCTCTTCACGTGCTGAAGGGCATCTCGCTCGACATCGAGAAGGGAGAGTTCGTATCCATCATGGGATCTTCGGGCTCAGGCAAGTCTACATTACTCAATATATTAGGTATACTGGATAATTACGACTCGGGCGTCTACGAACTGAACGGTGTGCCCATCTGGGGACTCTCGGAGCGGCGGGCCGCCGAGTATCGCAACAAGATGATAGGCTTTATCTTCCAGTCGTTTAATCTCATCTCTTTCAAAACCGCCGTGGAAAACGTTGAGTTGCCATTGTTTTATCAAGGGGTGTCCAGGAAGAAGCGCCATCAGATGGCTCTGGAGTATCTGGAGCGTCTGGGCCTTCTTGACTGGGCAGGACATTACCCCAACGAACTGTCGGGAGGACAGAAACAGCGCGTGGCGATAGCCAGAGCACTCATCACCCGTCCGCAGATCATCCTGGCCGATGAGCCTACAGGCGCCTTGGACTCGAAGACCTCTGTGGAGGTGATGCAGTTGCTGAAGCAACTGAACCAGGAGGAGGGCATGACCATCGTCGTGGTGACACACGAAAGCGGCGTGGCGAACGAGACGAACAAGATAGTGCACATCAAGGACGGCATCATCGGCCAGATCGAGGAGAATCTGAACCACGATGCTAGTCCGTTCGGCATCAATGGTATGATGAAATAATTGTGAGATTATGCACGATATAATAACTGAAATATGGTCGACAGCAAGGAGAAATAAACTCCGTACGACGCTCACGGGATTCGCCGTGGCGTGGGGTATCTTCATGATCATCGTGCTGTTGGGTGCCGGCAACGGACTCATCAATGCCACCATGAAGATGGCGAGCGACTTCCTGACCAACTCTATGGAGGCGTATGGCGGTCAGACCTCAAAAGCCTACCAAGGTCTGAGCGAAGGGCGTTATATACAACTGAACAAGCAAGACCTTGAAGCCAGTGAATCAGAATTCAAGAACAACATCGACGAGGTAGGAGCCTGTTACTATTATAATAGCATTGTTACCCTTGGCGAACAATACATGAGTATGCAGATTGTTGGTGTATATCCTGTTCATACGAAGATTGTGAAACAGATGCTGATTTGTGGGCGGTTCGTCAACGACATCGACCAGAGAGAGAAGCGCAAGGTGCTGGTGCTTAACGACAAGCAGGCCAAAGAACTGGAACCCAGGGATTTCAAGACACTGCTTGGGAAATACGTGAAGGTGGGCGATTTCTCATTCAAGGTGGTGGGTATCTATAAGAATCCTGGAGATGGTGAGGGCAATGCCTATTCGGCCTATTCTACAATCAAGGGTATCTATGGCGCTAACAGTCCCAGCATAGGAAACATCGAGTTTACCTTCCACGGACTGACGACGGAGGAAGCCAACGAGGCCTTTGAGAAAGACTATCGCCGGCGCTTGAATGCCAACCACCAGGCCCATCCGGAAGATGAGCGCGCCATCTGGCTATGGAACAGTTATACACAGAGTTTACAAATGGAAAATGGTATGGCGATTATCCATACATTCCTGTGGGTCATCGGGTTGTTTACGCTGTTGAGTGGTATCGTAGGTGTCTCGAACATCATGCTGATAACCGTCAAGGAGCGCACCCATGAGTTTGGCATCCGTAAGGCCATTGGCGCCAAGCCCTGGAGCATCCTGAAACTGATTATCACAGAGAGCGTCATCATCACCACGCTCTTTGGCTATGTGGGAATGCTGCTTGGTATCTTTGCCAATGAGTATATGGACGCCACACTGGGTCATGAGGTCACCGATCTGGGTGTGGAGAAACTCACCCTGTTTGTCAATCCTACAGTGGGACTCGATGTCTGCTTCGAGGCTACCATGGTGATGATTATCGCAGGCACCATCGCAGGACTTATTCCTGCCTACAAAGCAAGTAAAATCCGCCCCATTGAGGCATTAAGAGCTGACTGATTATGAGACTGGACATTGATACATATAGAGAAATCCTCGACACGCTGACGCGCAACAAGTCGCGTTCGCTGCTTACGGGTTTTGGCGTCTTCTGGGGCGTGTTCATGCTCGTGGCGCTGATGGGAGGCGGAAAGGGCCTGGAGGAAATGCTTTACAAGAACTTTGACGGCTTTGCCCAGAATACAGTGATTCTCGGCTCCAATCAGACGACAAAGGCCTATAAGGGATTCCGAAAGGGGCGCTGGTGGTCGATGGAGTATAAGGATATCGATCGCCTGAAGCAGAAAGTACCCGAACTCGATGCTGCTGCTCCCATCCTGTTCTCGAGTTGGCGTGGGGGCAACACGGCCTACTACGGTGACCAGAGGACGACACCCAGAATACAGGGTACGGTACCTGAACTGACAAGGATCATTGCACCTAAGATTTATTACGGACGTTACCTCAACGAGATGGATATCCGTGAGCATCGTAAGGTCTGTGTCATCGGAAAGAAGGTGTATAAAGACCTCTTCAAGGAGGGTGGTGACCCCTGCGGGAAGAAGATACGTATCGACTCTACCTATTACGAAGTGGTGGGCGTAGACTATAGTTCTGGTAATATTAATATTGGTGGACGCACGGAAGAAAAAGTCACCATCCCCATCTCTATGATGCAGGCTGCGTTTAATCGTGGCAACGAGATTGATGTCATAGCCGCTACGGGCAGACCAGGTGTCATTATGAGTAAGATAACCCCCCGCATACGTGAGACGATTGCCAGAGCCCATTATGTTGATCCGACTGACGAACAGGGCGTGTTTGTGTTTAACTCCGAGTTGATGTTCCAGATGATCAACAATCTCTTCAAGGGTGTCAACATCCTCATCTGGCTGGTTGGTCTGGGAACCCTCCTGGCAGGTGCCATCGGCGTGTCGAACATCATGATGGTGACTGTCCGTGAGCGTACCACAGAGATTGGCATCCGTCGCGCCATAGGAGCCACCCCCAAGATGATCCTGTCGCAGATTATCTCCGAGAGTATCGTGCTGACGCTGGTGGCGGGTATGAGCGGCATCCTCTTTGGAGTGATGATACTCCAGATGCTCGAGATGTATAATACAGAGGACGGCATCATAGAGACGCACTTCCAGGTAAGTTTCTGGACGGCCATCTTCTGTGCCTTCGTGGTGAGTTCGCTTGGCGTGCTGGCAGGACTGGCTCCGGCAGCACGTGCGATGAGCATCAAACCCGTAGACGCCATGCGCGATGAATAAGGAAAATGTAAGAATGTAAAAATGCAAAAATGAAATAATTATGAAAAGGTACAGTAAACTGATCATCGCTGCGATTATCGCGCTGATTTTCATCGGAACGTTTGTGTTCCTCTGGCAGAAGAGCCAGCCCAAGGAAGTTGTCTACAACGAGTTCACACCGAAGTTGGACAGCATCCAGAAGACCACTATCATCACAGGTAAGATCGAACCTCGCAACGAGGTAAACGTGAAGCCGCAGATCTCTGGTATCATCGCCGAACTGTTGAAAGAACCCGGACAGTTCGTGCAGAAGGGAGAGGTGATTGCGAAAGTGAAGGTGATTCCCGATATGAGTCAACTCTCTTCTGCTGAGATGCGTGTGCGCCTGGCAGACATTAATCTGAAACAGGCCCAGGTTGATTACCAGCGCGAGGAGAACCTGTATAACCAGAAACTCGTCTCTGCCGATGAATACGACAAGAGCAAGCAGGCTCTGAATCAGGCAAAGCATGAGAAACTGGCTGCTGAGGATGCGCTTGAAGTGGTTCGCGACGGTGTGTCGAAATCGAATGCTTCTGCCTCTTCAACGCTTATCCGCTCAACCATCAGCGGTGTGATCCTCGACATCCCCGTGAAGGTGGGTAACTCGGTGATTCTTTCCAATACCTTCAATGACGGTACCACCATCGCCACCGTTGCCAACATGAATGACCTCATCTTCCGTGGTAACATCGACGAGACGGAAGTGGGACAACTCGTGGGTGGCATGAACATGAAGATCACCATTGGCGCCCTGCAGGATCTGAAGTTTGATGCTTCTCTGGAGTATGTCTCTCCGAAGGCTGTGGAGAGCAATGGCGCCAATCAGTTTGAGATCAAGGCAGCCGTGAAACTCTCTGAGGGCAGCAAGATCCGTTCTGGCTATAGCGCCAACGCCGAGATCGTGCTGGCCAGGGCTGATAAGGTGCTCTGCATTCCAGAGAGTGCCATCGAGTTCAGTGGCGACTCAACCTTCGTCTATGTCATCAAGGGCGAGGGAAAGAACAAAACCTACGATCGTACTTACGTAGAGACTGGCCTCTCCGACGGCGTGAGCATCGAGATCAAGAAGGGCATCACCGCCAAGGACAAAGTGCGTGGCCCTGAGATTATCACAGATGAGAATGAAAAGTGAAAAGGTGAATAAGTGAAAAGGTGAAAATGATTATGAATAAGATAAATGGATTTTTAAAGGGAAAAGGTTTGGTGATGAGTGTTTCACTTTTTCACCTTTTCACCTTTTCACCTTTAAGTGCTCAGGAAAAGCAATGGAGCCTCCGCGAATGCTGCGACTATGCCATAGAGCACAGCATCAGCATCAAGCAGCAGCAGAACCAACGCCGTCAGCAAGAACTGAAACTCTCGACAGCGAAGAACTCCCGTCTGCCAGACCTCAGTGCCTCTATGGGGCAGAACTTCTCTTTCGGACGTGGTCTGACATCAGATAATATCTACTCGAACACGAATACGAGTAACACGTCGTTGGGGCTCAACACCAGCGTACCTCTCTTCACGGGCTTTCAGATTCCCAACCAGATCAAACTGGCCAAACTGAACCTTGAGGGGGCTACTGCCGACCTGGAGAAGGCTAAGAACGACATCCGTATGAAGGTGGCAGAGGCCTATGTCCAGATTCTTTATGATATGGAACTTTCTGACGTGGCCCGTCTCCAGATTGATATCGACTCTGCGCAGGTAGCACGTCTGGAGGCCTTTGTCAAGAACGGTAAGGCGGCTGAGGCAGAACTATCCCAGCAGAAGGCCACGCTGGCCAACAGCCGTCTGACGGCTACGCAGGCTGATAACAACTACCGCCTGGCCATCCTCACGCTGACACAACTTCTCGAACTCCCCACACCAGAAGGATTCTCAATCGTCCGTCCGGATATTTCAGAGATTATTGGGTTGACAGGCCTGACAGGTCTGACGCCTGACCTGATCTATGCTGAGGCACTCGGCGTCAAGCCGGAGATTCTTTCCCAACAACTCAAGTTGAAAGGTTATGAACACAGCATCAAGATTGCCCAGGCTGCTAACTATCCGACGCTCTCCTTCAACGGAGGACTTGGCACCAACTACTATACCACCTCTGGTTTTGATTCTGACGGCTTTGGCACACAACTGAAGAACAACTTCTCGCAGTCCATCGGCCTGAATCTGAGTATTCCCATCTTCAACCGTTTCCAGACGCGTAACAATGTCCGCAGTGCCCGCATCGATCATGAGAACCAGCAGTTGCAACTCGAAAGCACGAAGAAAACGCTCTATAAGGAGATTCAGCAGGTGTACTATAACGCCCTGAATGCCCAGTCGAAGGAGAAATCTTCAGAAGAGGCTGTGCAGAGTACGAAGGATGCTTTCCAGTTGATGCAGGCAAAATATGAGAACGGCAAGGCCACTATCACGGAGTTCAATGAGTCGAAAAACAACTATCTGAAGTCAGAGTCTAATTTGGTTCAGGCCCGTTACGAGAACCTCTACCAGCACGCGCTTATAGACTTCTATCGAGGCAAAGACCTCAACTTCTGAGAAATGATAATCCCTGCCACACCAAGGCAGGGATTATTCATTTCTTGTGTCTGTTGGCTCTTTGCTCACGGTATTTGGCTTTCTGACGAGCAGAGCCACTACCGTGGGCACCAGTGATATACTGTTTCTTCTTGGCCTTGGTCTTCACCTTGCCACTCTCCTTCGGCTTGTCACCACCACGTCCGAAGTTGATGCCGTTCTCGAGGATACGCTGGAAATCGTCCATTTCTTTTTTGTTTATAGTTTAATGTTTATAGTTTATAGATGATATGTTCTATAGGCAGATTCTTGACTCGCGTATAATGGCTTGCCAGGTAATCAACTATAAACCATAAACTATAAACTATAAACAATATTAATGGTGGAACAGTCTTACGCCTGTAAACGCCATGGCGATACCGTACTTGTCGCAGGTCATGATGACATGATCGTCGCGGACAGAGCCACCAGCCTGAGCAATGAACTCCACACCGCTCTTATGGGCACGCTCAATGTTGTCGCCGAAGGGGAAGAAGGCATCTGAGCCGAGGGCTACCTTCGTGTTCTGGGCAATCCAGGCTTTCTTCTCTTCCATCGTCAGCACCTCGGGCTGGGTCTTGAAGAACTGCTGCCAGGCACCGTCACGGAGTACATCGTCGTGCTCGTCCTCAGAGATATACACATCGATAGTGTTGTCGCGGTCTGCACGACGGATACCATCCACGAAAGGCAGGTTCATCACCTTCGGATGCTGACGGAGCCACCAGATGTCGGCCTTGTTGCCAGCCAGACGGGTACAGTGGATACGGCTCTGCTGTCCTGCTCCGATACCGATGGCCTGGCCGTCCTTCACGTAGCAGACTGAGTTCGACTGCGTATATTTCAGTGTGATGAGGGCGATGATCAGGTCGCGCTTGGCCTCAGGAGTGAAGGTCTTGTTCTGGGTGGGGATATTCTCGAAGAGGGCATCGTCGTCGAGTTTGATCTCGTTGCGGCCCTGTTCGAAGGTAACGCCGAATACCTGTTTGCGCTCGATAGGCTCTGGCACGTAGTTAGGATCAATCTTAATCACATTATAAGTACCTTTGCGCTTGTCTTTCAGAATCTCGATGGCCTCAGGGGTATAGTCGGGGGCAATCACACCGTCAGACACCTCACGCTTCAGGATCTTGGCAGTTGTGGCGTCGCAGGTGTCAGAGAGGGCCACGAAGTCACCATAACTCGACATACGGTCAGCACCGCGGGCTCTGGCGTAGGCACAGGCGATGGGGCTCTCGTCGAGACCAGCGATATCGTCCACGAAATAGATCTTCTTCAGGGTGTCGCTCAGTGGCAGGCCTACGGCAGCACCTGCAGGCGAGACATGCTTGAACGAGGCTGCTGAGGGCAGGCCTGTGGCGGCCTTCAGTTCCTTCACCAACTGCCAGGCATTAAAGGCATCGAGGAAATTGATATATCCCGGACGGCCGTTGATCACTTCAATAGGTAACTCCCCTTCTGTCATGAAGATACGTGAGGGCTTCTGGTTCGGATTGCATCCGTACTTGAGTGCTAATTCTTTCATCTTGATGTGTATAATTTTGAAATTTGGTGCAAAAGTAAACAAAATATCAGACATAACTACATAAAATATATAATTTTTTAGACATAAGAACATAAGCACATCATATTTTTTTGTTTCTTTTGTTCTTTTGTCTAAAAAAAATAGTACCTTTGCAGACTGTTAAGCAAATCATAGAAGCGGCATGAAGGAATCCGAAAACAGAATCATCAGTTTGCCTAAGATCTCAGATGTCCGGGGCAATCTCTCCATCATCGAACAGTTCAAGCATGTGCCGTTCGAAATACGGCGTGTGTATTGGATCTATGATGTGCCTGGAGGATTCGATCGTGGTGGACATGCTTATAAGGAGAGCGAGGAGTTCATCGTGGCACTCTCGGGTTCTTTTGACGTGGAACTCGACGATGGTCAGCAGAAACAGACCTATCAGTTGAACCGCTCGTACAAGGGCCTCTATGTTGCCAAGGCTATGTGGCGACGCATGACCAACTTCTCTACGAACTCCCTGGCATTGGTGCTTGCTTCGACGGACTACGATCCCGACGACTATATTATGGACTATAAGGACTTCCTCCTTTGGCTGAAAGGACAAACAATGTTGACAGACAATGTGAACAATACTTCAGCACCTGTCATCAATAATGTCATGGTACCTAATGCCGTTAGTTATGCCAGGAGCGTGTTCGACAGTTCGCTCTACGAACTAAACAAGATGCATGATGCTGAAGGCAACTTGACGTTTATCTATCAGAATATCCATGTGCCGTTTGAAATCAACCGTGTGTTTTATAGTTACGACATCCCCGGTGGAGAAGAACGAGGCGGACATGCCCATAAGGAGTGCCATCAGTTTATTATTGCAGCCTCAGGAAGTTTCGAGGTAGTACTCGACGATGGCACTAACAAGCGAACTGTCGCACTTAATCGTCCTTTCTGGGGACTGCATGTGCCGCCTGGCATATGGTCGTCTGAGCAGGGCTTCTCTTCAGGCAGTATCTGTCTGGTATTAGCCAGTCATGCCTATTCGGAAGACGACTACATACGCAATTACGACGACTTTCTTGAATATATAAAGAAATAGTTTATAGTTTACTGTTTACTGTTATGGTGAAACTTTTGGATCTTCAGGCCATCACGATGCAGCATGCCGAGGAATATGAGGCAGCAGTTAAGCGTGTGATAGAGTCTGGATGGTTTTTGCAGGGTCGTGAAAACGAAACCTTCGAACGCGACTATGCCCAATATATTGGTACAAAGCATTGCATCGCAGTGGCCAACGGACTGGATGCCCTGAAGTTAATCCTGCGCGGATATAAGGAACTGGGTGTGATGAAGGACGGTGACGAGATCATTGTGCCAGCAAACACCTATATCGCCACCATTCTTGCCATTACTGACAATCAGTTGGTGCCCGTGCTGGTAGAGCCGACATGGGAACATCTCGAACTGGATATTAATAAGGTGGAGGAGGCCATCACGCCAAGGACAAAGGGTGTGATGACGGTTCATCTCTATGGCCGTATCGCTTATAACGACAAGTTGGGTGACATCTGTAAGCATCACGGACTGAAGTTGATGGAAGACTGTGCCCAGAGTCATGGCTGTACATGGGAAGGTGTCCGGACTGGTGCCCTTGGTAATGCGGGTGCCCACTCCTTCTATCCGGGAAAGAACCTCGGCGCCTTTGGTGACGCAGGGGCTGTGACCACTGATGACGAAGAACTGGCCTCCGTCATTCTTAGATGCTGCCATCCTCGATGTGAAGTTGAAATATCTGGATGAGGACAATCGTAAGCGTCAACAGTTGGCGGCCTATTATTACGAGGCCATCGACAATCCGCTGATCACCCTGCCACAAAGGCTCAACGATGAGAATAACGTCTATCATCAGTTTCCCATCTTCTGCGAACGCCGAGATGAACTGCAGGCATATCTCAAAGAGGGTGGGGCGCAGACACTCATCCATTATCCGATACCACCGCACAAACAGGAGTGCTACAAGGAGTGGAACGACCGCAGTTATCCGATTACGGAGCGCATCCATCAGCAGGAACTCTCTATCCCGATGAACCAGGTGGTGAGTCGTGAGGAGGCTGAGACTGTTGTCGGATTGATCAATAATTTCAGATGAACATGGAACAGAACAAGAAAACGATATCCGTAGTCATCCCTGAGTATTGCGGGGAGTCGATGCTGGCAGAACTGCTGAAGCGGCTGCATGCCACCCTGCAGACGCTCACAGACAGTTACGAGATCATCCTCGTCAACGACTGTTCGCCTGACAACGTGTGGGAGGCCATCCGTCAGGTGTGTGCTGTCGACAAGCGTGTCGTGGGGCTCAACCTCAGCCGCAACTTCGGCGAGCACTATGCCATCTCGGCCGGCCTGCGCTATGCCAGGGGCGAGTGGATCGTGGTGATGGACTGCGACCTCCAGAACCGCCCAGAGGACATACCCGCCCTCTACCAGAAGGCAAAGGAGGGCTGGGATGTGGTTCATGCCCGCCGCGTGCATAAGCAGTTCGGATTCTGGAAACGGATGTCGTCGAGCGTGTTCCATGCCGTCTACGACTGGATGACGGGGCATAAGTCTGACTCCAGTATCGCTGAATTCGGTATCTACAGCGCCCGTATCATCCGAGAGTACAACAAACTGGGCGAGGTGGCCCGCTCGTTCAATTTCCTGATAGAGTTCCTGGGCTTCCGTGTGACGGCCATCGACGTGAAGCACGACTCCAGGGCTGACGGCGGCGGCTCCTCCTATACACTCAGGAAACTGTTCCGGCTGGCGATGGACTCGATCATCGCCGATAGCACGCGGCCTCTGAAACTGGCTGTGGTGGCAGGCTTTACGATGTCGTTCGTGTCTGGACTTATGGCGGTCTATAACGTCATCGCCTATTTCTTCGAACTCAACAAGGTGCGCGGCTATACTACAACCATCTTCTCCATCTGGTTTGCCTGCGGACTGCTGCTGTTCATGATGGGCATCCTGGGGCTTTACATAGGGCGCATCTTCGATCAGGTGAAGGCACGGCCTATCTTCATCGTGATGGATAAACTGAATGTGGAAGAAGAGTAGACCTTCTTCCACATTTCTCTTTCCCCTTTCGGCTGATTCATGTAGATTCGCTTCAGACGAAGCACATAGCCTGCATCCTCAATCTCCTTCAGAATCGGCTTCTTGTCCATCTGGTCTTCGCGGCAGTAGGTCACAACAAAATCGGCTTTCCGGTCTCGCAGTATCTGTCGGTGGTTCTCAATCATCGGGGGTGTTCCCCCATTAGGATAAGCAAACTGTTCGCCTGCAGGGATAGGCTCGTACATCACACCGAAACCGAACTCCTGACACTCGTAACTCAGCAGTTTGGGATTCTTCACGTCTTTCATGACGTCTGATATCTCTTGGAAGGCTTTCCGGTCTTCATTATGTGTGAAGATAGTGTTCTGACGTAACTCGCCGATAATAAGGTTGCCATAGATACAGTAGAGGGTGAGACAGGCTGAAAGCAGACCGAAACTGACACGGCGTGACTGTTCATTGGCGATGAGCAGCATGTCGATGAATAGATAGAGCACAAAGATGTAACAGATGCCGTAATAGTAGTGCCATATGTTATGAAGTGAGGTGATGGCTATGAAGAGCATGGCAATGGTAACTGGTACGTATTTGTAGTGCTTCAGTCGTAGGCTCAATAGCATACCTGTCAGGAAAATAGTGGCTATAAAAATAATCTTGCGGTAGTCTGACAGTATGATGTCCAGGTCTTGCATCAGCGTAGGACTGCCTCCGTCCTCATTCGTTACCGTCTCGTAGGCTAGCACGAAATAGTTGTGGAAGAAGGCGCCGAGGGTGTCGGTCATGATGAAGTAGATGATGAACGGTGCCGTAATCAACACTGAGATCAGAATCATCCATCCGAAGGCTAACCCCAGGCTCCGCTTGTTTTTGTATTGGTCCCATAAGGCTATGAGCACGGCGACTCCTTGCCCTGCGGCAACGTTGTACTTCATCAGTACCAGCACCGTGAAGCATCCTCCAAGCATCATGAAGTCTGCTGGGTCATCTCGCTTCTCTGCATAGAGCCTTTTGAATAGGGCATATAGCGTGATGGCCACGAATAGCAGCATCAGGTCTTCTGAGCGTGTCTCGAAATGGAACCATGGGAAGAAATAGACGAATATCATTGGCAGGGTGGCAGCCAAACTCCGGCCGTCACTCTTTAAGAATATCTTTGCCGTCTTGTAGTTGAAGAAGAGTGTCAGGGCATAGAAGACACCAGAGACAATATACATACCATGATAGTCGTGTGGGGAGAGCAGATAGCCAATACCGTAGAAGAGCCAGATGATCGGGCCCTTGAAATCCGAGAATTCCACGTATGGCCGCATGCCGATGATGAAGGCCTTGCCCTCCATGAAGAACCAGGCGGAATCAATGCGGTGGGCCTCTCCGAAAAAGGGTGAGTCATTAGATAGGAATAACTGGATGCCGAATGACCAAAGGGCTAAAAGCAATAGCACCTTCGTGTCTGTCAACCGTATGGATGTCATGTATGATTTCATAATTTGATACGTTTTGTTGATTTTGCGCACAAAGGTACAAAAAATCTATTAGATATTTATGTAATTTGTGGCTTTATTTGTATCTTTGCACCATAATACGTTGTTATATGGAAAAGAAACGCATTGCCCTTCGGAAACTTCTGGAGGCTGTAGAGAAGGAAATCCTTCGCAAACCAGACCGTAAGACGCTGGATCATCTGTCACTATTGGCTGGTTTCCAGGACTGGGAGTCGTTCCAGAATGCCCTTCATGGAGATACCAGTGCTGACGAGAACTATAAGTAATCAAAAAAGGCTCCCTCTCAGGAACCTTATTTCGCATGTCTTACTCAGCGGTGACGGGACGACGCTTCTCCTTGATGCGGGCAGCCTTACCAGTGAGCTTGCGCAGGTAGTAAAGTTTGGCGCGACGTACCTTACCGATCTTGTTAATCTCGATGCTCTCGATGTTCGGGCTCTCAATGGGGAAGATACGCTCCACACCAACGGTACCAGACATTTTACGAACAGTGAAGCGCTTCTTGTCACCGTGACCAGCGATTTTGATCACAACACCACGGTACAACTGGATACGCTCCTTCGAACCCTCGATAATTTTGTAAGCGACAGTAATCGTGTCTCCTGCCTTGAACTTGGGAAACGCTTTGCCGGTTGCAAATGCTTCTTCAGCAACTTTAATTAAATCCATTTCTTAATCTGATCATTAAATTTGTTGTATCGTTCCAACGCAACATAGACGGGCCACTCGTTGCTTCCCTCCATCGGTTACGCCGAAAAGCGGGTGCAAAGGTACTAATTTCCT
>ONPM01000044.1 GCA_900319715.1 uncultured Prevotella sp. | reverse complement strand
TGCATAAGTTACAGTATGCAGAGATGGTTATCAACAACCTCTATGTGGACAGCGTCGATGAAGTGAAACTGGTGGAGGACGGCATCCGCGGGATGCTGAGCAAGTTGGACCCCCATTCATCATATTCCACACCCAAAGAGGTGAAGGAACTGAAGGAACCGCTCGACGGCAATTTCGAGGGCATTGGCGTACAGTTTAACATGATGGAGGACACCCTCATCGTCATCCAGCCCGTTTCCAACGGTCCCTCAGAACGAGTGGGCATCATCGCCGGCGATCGTATCGTGTCTGTCAATGATACGGCCATTGCTGGGGTGAAGATGTCGAAAGAGGAGATCATGAAACGCCTCCGTGGTCCGAAGGGTACGAAGGTGGAACTGGGTGTGGTGCGACAAGGCATCAGCGAGACTCTCAAGTTCACCGTTAAGCGTGATAAGATCCCTGTCCATTCCATCGATGCAACCTACATGATCCGTCCTGGTATTGGTTATATCCGTATTAGTAATTTCAGCGCCACCACACATCAGGAGTTCCTCGAAGGGCTCCGCCTGCTGAAGGCCCAGGGCATGCAGCATCTGGTCCTCGACTTACAGGAGAATGGTGGGGGCTATCTGAAGGCTGCCGTAGATATCGCCGACGAGTTCCTGCAGCGGGGTGATCTCATCGTCTATACCAAAGGTCGCAGGGCGCCCCGTACGGACTATACCGCCAATGGCAATGGCGCCTTTATGGACGGTAAGGTTGTGGTATTGGTGGATGGCTATACGGCCTCTGCCGCAGAGATCGTCACAGGAGCCATCCAGGATCAGGACCGAGGTGTCGTCGTGGGGCGTCGTACCTTCGGCAAAGGCCTGGTGCAGCGGCCTATCGACCTGCCAGACGGTTCTATGATCCGCCTCACCGTCTCTCACTATTATACGCCCTCTGGCCGTTGCATCCAGAAGCCCTATAAGAAAGGTGATGCCAAGGATTATGCGATGGATATGGTGAACCGTCTGAAGAGTGGCGAACTGACCAATGCCGATAGTATTCACTTCGTCGATTCACTGAAGTATGAGACGCTCCGTGAGCACCGTACCGTCTATGGTGGTGGAGGCATCATGCCCGACTATTACGTGCCGCTTGATACCACCCTCTATACCCCATTCCACCGGCAGTTAGCGGCCAAGGGCATCATTATCCAGCAGAACCTGCGCTATGTCGACAACCATCGCAAGGAGTTGAAGGCTCGCTGGAAAGACTTTGCTGATTTCAAGCAGAATTATGAGGTGCCCCAGAGTTTTCTCGATGCCATTGTGGCTGAGGGTGAGAAGCAGAATGTAAAGCCCAAGGATGAGGCTGAACTCGAGAAGACCTTACCTTATCTCCGCATACAGATGAAGGCCCTGATAGCACGAGACCTCTGGGAAATGAGCGAATACTTCTCCATCTTCAACGAAAGTAGCGAGATTGTGAAGAAGGCGCTTGAAGTGATAACTTCAGAAGAATAGCAGGCAATAGGGAATTACAGATAGAAGATACTCTCGGGACCCATGTTAAAGAGAAGGTCCAAAATAGACAGGTTGGGCAGGAAACCATGTTTCTGCTCATATACCTGATAATAGCGCTTTGGCGTGAAGTCAGGATCAGGCTCTGGGTTCTTAGGACGTATCACCATGCGATAGTCCGGGACGCAAGAACTTAAACTGTAAACTGTGAACTTTTTACTATAATCAACCTTTGGCTGGATATCGAGCAGTTCGCACATCTTTTCGCGGATGGCCTCATTGAAATCGAAGAGATAGTCCCAGCGCTGTTCGAAGAACGGACGGATATCATCTTGATAATAATCGAAGAAAGGACTCTCGCCGTAGGCACTCTGCAAAGCATTCCAATGCAGATGACGCCAGTTGCCGTGGTCGCTGATACGAATGTCCTTGATACAGTTTATTGTAAACTGTCTTTCAATGGGGACAGTAAGGGCCTGAGGGCCATTGGTGGTGGCGATGATGCAACGGTTACGGTAGGTCTGCTTCTGGAAACTCTCCCACCGCTCAATCTGAACAGATTCGGCCCGATACAGTTTCTGATACCACTGTATGGGGCCGAAGTAGGTTGTACTGAGGAGGAGTTCTTTCATATTTTTTTGTTTATAGTTTAAAGTTTATAGTTTATAGATGATTACCTTGCAAGCCATCCTGCCTGTATCTTTTCTGCCTATAAAACATATCATCTATAAACTATAAACTTTAAACTATAAACACTTATTAACTACTACTTAATATTATCCACAATCCGTCCGAGGCGGTTCCAGCGGACGCCGCCGATGCCGCTGTGGTCAGGATCACTCGACCACCAGATGAAGATCGGCTTGCCTACGATATGGTCCTCAGGCACGAAGCCCCAGTAGCGGGAGTCGGCAGAGTTGTGGCGGTTGTCGCCCTGCATCCAGTAGTAGTCCATCTTAAAGGTATATTTCTTAGCCTCCTGGCCATTGATGAAGATCTTACCATCACGGATCTGCAGGTCGTTGCCTTCATAGACCTTAATAGGACGCTCATAGATGGCGATATTATCCAGTGTAAGATCGATGGATTCGCCCTTTTTGGGTATCCAGATGGGACCGTAGTTATCGCGTGTCCAATGCATGTTACCGTTCAAAGGATAGATCTCCAGATCGTTAGCATCGGTATTCAAGGTCACACTCTCCACAATGTCTTTTCTGCCCTGAAGCGATGCGACGGCGTGCTTTGTCAATGGCATATAACCTAAGGTGTTCAGACTTGTCAGGTCTTCCATGGATATGCCGAGATCGTCCATGACCTCTTCAGGGATAGACTGCTTCAGTTTCACACGGTAGGTGTACTGCACATTCTCCGGCTCCTTATTCGCCTTGCCGTCGAGATAGACGATATGGTTGCGGATCTCAAGCGTCTGTCCTGGCAGTCCCACACAGCGCTTCACGTAGTTCTCCCTGCGGTCCGTCGGGCGGGTGATGATTTCGGATAGATCTGATAGCCGATGCTGTAGCACATCTGATAGTAGTCATACGACTGATACTGCGGTGCCGAGCAGAGCGTGTCGCCAGCGGGGAAGTTGAACACTACGATATCGTTCAACTGCACCTCGCCCAGTCCCTTCACACGACGGTAGTCCCAGTGTGGCCAGTCCAAGTAACTCTTGCACTCCACGACAGGCAGTGTATGCTGTGTCAGCGGCATCGTCAGTGGCGTCTGAGGGATACGGGGACCGTAACTCACTTTCGACACAAACAGGTAGTCACCTGTCAGCAGCGACTTCTCCAGCGAACTCGACGGAATCACGTAGTTCTGGAAGAAGAACTGGTTGATGAAATAAACAGCCACGAGGGCGAACACCAAGGCATCGACCCACGACATGACGAACTTCACGGGCCTTTCCGCTTCCTTCCACCACTGCCACTTGATCTTCTTGGTGATATAGACATCATAGATAAACGGAACCACCAGCAGTCCCCACCACGACTTCACCCAATAAAGGAACAACAGATAAAGAATCAGCACAACGATAAACTTCGCCCACTGTACTTTAGGATTGAATTCTTTATTCTTCATTTTTTTGTTTATTCAAAATTTAAACATATCGCTGATGGTCAGCAGTCCCTGATGCTCCTTGGTATACTCCGCAGCGAGCACGGCTCCGAGGGCAAAGCCCTTACGGCTATGGGCATCGTGCGAGATAGTGATCAGATCAGCCTCCGAGTCATAGCGGATGGTATGGATGCCAGGCACCTCACCACGGCGGATATCGTCCACACGCAGCAGTTTCGGGTCTGTCGTCTCCTCTGCCCATCCCTCCTTGCGGTCCAGACGCTCTACGATCTCTTCTGCCAGCGTGATGGCTGTGCCTGAGGGGTGGTCGAGTTTATGTACATGATGCGTCTCCTCCAGTTCTACGTCATACTGCGGGAACTGGTTCATAATCTTGGCCAGATAGCGGTTCACTGCCGAGAAGATGGCTACGCCGATGGAGAAGTTCGAGGCCCAGAAGAGCGTCTTGCCCTCACTGCAGGCCTTGCGCACCTCATCACCGTGCTCCTTCATCCAGCCCGTAGAGCCGCTCACCACCTTCACGCCCTTCTCCCAGGCCTTCAGGTAGTTGCCGTAGGCAGCCTGCGGAGCCGTAAACTCAATGGCCACATCAGCCGAAGCAAACTCGGGACTGTCAAAGTCCTGCTGGTTGTCAATATCAATGATACTTACAATCTCATGACCACGGTCCAGGGCTATCTGTTCGATCATCTTGCCCATCTTGCCGTAGCCGATTAATGCTATTTTCATAATGCGTTCTAATTAAAACGCTGCAAAGTTACGAATAATTGCTGATATGACAAAACGATTACAAAACATTAACGTCATGCGGGCATCAGATCTTAAAACTTTTCGTACCTTTGCAGCGAAATTACGACACAACATGCACGATGTATTGAAACTATATTTCGGACTTAGAGCAAAATGCCTATGGCGGATGATTAAGGAACTGGGGATCATGGCCGGAATAGAGCCTTATGACGGTTCTGTCTTTGTCAGCGAGAACAGACAGATTGGCTGATGCTACTGATACTCATGCTTCAAGACAATGATATCGTCATCATGGACGAACCTTTCAACGGTATAGATCTTGCGGGAACAATTGTTCTCAGGCAATGGCTAAAAGAGATGAAGGCCACACGTTGTGAGGTGCCCCGTGTGAGGGCAAAGATGTGTCGTACGAAAAAATAGCCTAATAAATTTTGCGGGAATAGAAAAAAGTATTATATTTGCACCCGAAAGTTAGGAAAATTGTAGAGAACATACACAAAACCGAACTTTCTGATGTATATTATGAGGATAGAAAGAGATATTGTCAATCAGTTTAAAGCATGGAAAGAGGCTCCTGACAGAAAGCCTATACTGCTGAAAGGTGCCCGTCAGATAGGCAAGACGTGGGCGATGGAGACATTCGGCAAAGAGTGTTTCAAGTATTGTGTCAAGTTTGATTTCGACCGACATCCTGAATTGAAGTCGGTGTTTCAAGTATCCAAAGACCCTCAGCGGCTTATCAAGGAACTGACGCTCTATTGTGATCAGCCGATAATAGCAGGCGAGACATTGATGATATTCGACGAGATACAAGAGTGTGAAGAAGCGCTGAATAGTCTGAAATATTTCTGCGAAGAAGCGCCTCAGTATCATATCGTTGCCGCAGGTTCGCTTTTGGGTGTGGCAGTTAAGAAACGCAAGATGACGGTGCCTGTAGGAAAAGTGAAGATCATCGATATGTTCCCCGTTACCTTCCGTGAATTCCTTCGTGCCAGCGATGTGCGTACATACGACTATATAGAATCCTTGGATGAAATCCGTCATTTGCCTGAAGTCATCATGAACAAGTTGCGCACTGAATACCGGCGCTATCAGGTGTCTGGCGGTATGCCAGAGGCCATAGTGGCACTGCTCGAAAATAAAGGTATCGGCGAGGTGGAGTCGGCACTTCAGGATATTCTTGACCTCTACGAACTTGATTTCGCCAAATACGCTGAGCCACGCGAGATTCCCCGCATTCATGCCATCTGGCACTCACTCCCGGCACAGTTGTCGAAAGAGAACCGTAAATTTATCTATAAGGTCATTAAGACAGGCGCCCGTTCGAAAGACTATGAAGATGCTTTGATGTGGTTGGAGGATGCGGGAATGATCTATCGCATCTTCAGTATAAGTAAGCCTGGCATGCCATTGTCTGCATACGAGGAGACGGAAGCCTTTAAGGTTTACGCCTGTGACTGTGGTCTGCTCCGCCGTCTGGCTCACTTGCCTGCAACCGTTGTTACAGACCCCATCGCCAACTATACGGAGTTCAAGGGGGCAATGGCCGAGAATGCCGTTCTTCAGTCCATCATGCCCTTCATGGATGACCAGAAGCCATATTATTGGACATCACCAGGAACAGCAGAAGTGGAGTTTGTCATACAATGGGACGATGAGATCATCCCCGTGGAGGTCAAGGCCGAGGAGAATATCAGCGGCAACAGCCTCTCTGTCTATTTCAAGACATACAGTCCCCGCTATCGCATGCGTTTTTCTATGTTGAATCTCCAATACAACAGTGGTCTGCTAAGCAGTCCTGCTCCATTGGCAGGCTGGCTCGATAAGTGGATGACGCTTATTAAATCTCTGATCGCTTGAAAACCGCTCATCCCTCCATTTTATTAGCAAGAA
Organism: uncultured Prevotella sp.; assembly: GCA_900319715.1. Lineage (GTDB taxonomy): Bacteria > Bacteroidota > Bacteroidia > Bacteroidales > Bacteroidaceae > Prevotella. The sequence goes on along the minus strand of ONPM01000044.1, from coordinate 34,741 downwards.
TCCTTTGTATAAAGGGTTTCGGTTGCTATTCACTGCCGGCTATCAGCCTTTCAATGGCAACTTTACCTCTCCCGGCCTTTGAGCCTTGAGCGGAGGGTGCGGAGGGAGGCGGGTTTCACGGCAAGCATTTGGGCGATGGTGTCATCATCGTAGTGCAGATCATCCTGAAGAATGAGGAAGATGTATTGTGCTGGTGTGAGGGAAGCATAGGTGCGTTCCCACTCCTGCCAGCGCTTGGGACGCAACTGGGCAAAGTAGTCGATTAAGCAATGGCGTTCCTCTGATTTCATGTCTGCTACCGACTCTTTTTGCTGAAGCTTCACAAAGGCCCGCGTGCCGATGAGCAGTTTGTTGGAGATGCGCTCCCGGCTGGTCTCTATCTGTCTGTTCAGTTCGGCAATGGTCTGTTCACTGGCCTCGCCGTTCTGTTGCAGCCGTTCTATCTCCGTCTGGTTCTCGGCGATTCGCCTGACATGCTCGTTAAGTTGGAATCTTATGTTCCTTACCCTGCGACGGTGCCACCAAACGACTAATGCCAACATAACTGAGAAGACTAAAATTACCCCCCCCCATTTAACATTTGTTGACATTGCTGTAGCCCTCCAGCGTTCCTCGTCATACTTCTGCTGCCAGTCGGCTATCTCTATGCTGTGATTGGCATTCATCACCGAGTCTCTGTAAGCATCCACCTGCTTCTTTGTCTCCAAAGCCTCGCTCTTGTCGCCAGCCAGTTCATAGAGTTCTGCCAACAGTTCCATAGAATTGATGCGTACCAAGGGATCTCCTTCAGGATGGCAAGCCTTTGCTTTCTCGATGGCTTCTTCATAACGTCCCTGTGCTTTCAAGAGACGGGCCTCACTAATATACCCTTTCGTGCTACTGGCAGACCTATTCTGTTTCCAAATGTCGAGATACTTCTGGGCATTTTCATCATCTCCCTTTTCTTGATACATTACCACCACATTGTGATAGATGTCTGAGCGCAAGATACTATCGCACAAGTCGATATAGTCCAAACTCTTGAGAATACAGGCATAAGCACTGTCTTTCAGATTCATTTGTGCATAAGATGCTGCGCACATCTGCAGACCCCTTAGTACCATAATGGTGTCGTTAAGTTTGACACTGCTCTCCAAGAACTTCTGCGAATATCTCATGCCGAGCGAATAGTTGATGCATCTGTAGTTTGCAAAGGCCAGATTCTCGTACACCATGTTCTTCAGCAGTTCGTCGTCAGCATCCTCGGCAATGGTCTCAGCCGTCTTGTAATCCTTGATAGCCTCATACGTCTCACCCAGCAAATGCCTTCTGATACCTGCCCTGTAATAATACGCCCTGCCACGATGCCAGGCGTCGCCGTGCTTATCGTAGTAATCCACGCAAGTCGTGACGAGCGAATCGCCATCCGCCTGATGCAGCACGATATAGTCCGTCATCACCTTCAGCAGATGGTATTCAGCCAGATCCGCTTCAGAAAGCGAAGTCGTGTCCACCTTATTTATTAGGACGCGTGCTGAATCAGGATGCTGGTGTACGATGCCGGCTGCCTCCTTCAGCACAGGATGACGCGCCTCACCACAACCAACCATCAAGGTGACTACAACCAATATGCAGAGAATCTTCTTCATGTTTCTTTGTTTGATTGGCAAAGTTAATCATTATATTCGACTTGATATCGCCCGATTGATATTTTAAAGAATATTTCAAGGAATTTAAGAGTATCGCCCTTCGTCAGGTGTTACAATTCTGCACTTTTTCGTTTGTAACATTTAGACTACGCTGCTCATTATCAAAGTTTTAACTCCAAAAACGTTGTAACATGTCTTGCCTCATATTATCAGCATTTTTCTTGCTAAAGCCAAATGGATAGAATAATTTTGCAGGCGATAGGAGTTTCATTAAACTCTGATTTTGATTCAACCTGCAGCATCCGTCGTGATGACGCATGCTGCTTTTTCCTGAACTAGCCCATCCCTCACATTTTTGAGCAAGAATCCTTTATATAAAGGGGTTTCGAGAGATTCATCCCTCACATCATCCCTCACATGATCCTTCACTTACCCCTCACATTAACACTCACGTCAACCCTCCTGTCTGCCAGTCGCGCTGCAGGCCGTCAAAATCATGTCCTCACAGACTTGCAATCAGTCAGGTCTGTCTTTGAGGTCATGGCAGAAATCCATGACACAATATCTCGCAATCATATACGAATTCAGTTAAATAATAGTTAATTAGCATCTATTATTTGTCGTTTTTCGACAAATATGATTACCTTTGCAGCCATAATAACAGATTAATAGATTTTCGCTATGAATGAGAAATTGACTATGACGCTGAAATGGCTCAGTTATGTGGCATTGTTCTTTTGTGCCGTATGGTTCGTATTCCTGTGTTATCAAAGCTATCACCAGGTGTTTGATACTACAGGCAGTCATATTCATTGGGAAGCAAAACAAAACCAAGTCTTGTTTGTCTCCACTGTATTTCTATTATATATAGTGCTGACGTTGGCAGTCATAGGTGTTTGTGTGGCTTTCTTTGTCAACCTCATCAAAGGAATCCAGCATGAGGAACTGTTCCCTAAAAAGAACATCAGGCTTATCTTTATTGCCGTTCTATTGATATTCCTTCAGACAGTAGCATCAGACAATCTTGATCAGGCATTCATTTCTGAAGGCCCTGCAGCAATAGCCCTTACCTCAAATCCATTCGTGCAGTCTCTTATTTTACTCGTTTTTGGCATCTTGTACAAGATGGGCTATCAGGTTGCAGCAGAACACGATTTAACGGTATAAGGAGGTCAGCAGATGATAGTTGTAAACTTAGACGTGATGATGGCCAAAAGGAAAATCTCGCTTAATGAGTTGTCTGAGCGAGTTGGCATCACTATCACAAACCTTTCGAAACTGAAAACGGGTAAGGCTAAGGCCATACGTTTTACCACACTCGATGCCATTTGCAAGGCATTGGATTGTACGCCGGCAGATATATTGGACTATAGTAGCGAAGAATAGAAGATGAAAAAGATCATTTATATTGCGATGCTAATTGCTATCATAACAGCAGCATTGCCAGTATCGGCACAGACCAAAGTCAAAGGCCATGTGGTTAATGAACGAGGTGAGAGTATCGAATACGTCAGTATCGGATTCGAAAATGATAGTGTTGGCGTCATCTCAGACGCAAAAGGACACTTTGAACTTACGATTCCTGCTGGACGGAAAGATGAACTATCATTCAGCCATGTATCGTATCTCACCGCAGAGATTCCCTATGAGAAATATGCTAAAAATGACAAGCTCACCGTAGTATTGAAAGACAAAGTGGTAGAATTGGCTGAGGTGGTGATTGGCAAGAAGAATAAGCCCAAGACCATCGTAGGCAAAGGTATTCCTGCCCCAGGACTCGTTGGCACTTCAGGACAAGGATCGAACTTAGGGCCTGAAGGTGGTGTCGCTTTTTCGTGTAAAAAGAGTTATGTCATCAGCGATATTCTGGTGAAGGTATCCGGCTGTACTTTCAAGAAGTGTAAGGTAAGTATTAACATTTATGAGAGGAGAGGCAAGCAGTTCGTGAATATTCATCAGAAGCCAATTTACGAGACCATCACCAACGAAAAGAGCAAGTACTTCTTAGATATCTGCCCAGAGGAGAACATCGTGCTGAAACCCAAGACAGACTATTATGTCAGTATTCGCGTAGTGGATGGCTTTGGCGATAAGGGCTACTTATACCTGAATGCCTATATGAAGAGCGGCTTGTATCGCAACGCAGTGAAGGGAAAGACCAAGAAACTTCCCGTCTGCCCAGCCATCCAGGTAAAAGGTTATGAGATAGAAAAGTAATGGAAACAAGAAAAATATAGAGATATGGCAACTTATGCAATTACATTGAACGAGCGCAGCACCCGGCAGCCGCTTTTCGGACTTTTTTGCATAAATAATATAAAAAGATGATGCAGAAAGAACAATTTTTGAAAACTTTTCGTATTTTTGCACCATCAAAAGAATTGTATTATGAGTCAAAAAGAAAAAGAAAAGAAAGTGAAGGAGTTCTGGGAGTATTATGAATCTACCCAGGGAACAATAACCGTTGCAGACCCTGCAGTATTAGACTAATGCGGCTATTGCTTGATACTAATATATATGTCTTCATGGTTAACGACCGTCAGTCGTTGACAAAGGATGTTAGTGAACTGATTGAAGACCCGGAAAATCTAAAGTACTTAAGCATCGTTAGCCTGCAAGAGTTGATAACGGCATTCCGTACAAAGAAATTACTGTCGAATATATGGAAGTCTGAGGCAGAAATGATTTCGTTCGTGCTTAACGACCCGTCGGTGGAGATTGACAATACCGACATAAATGTTATTCGGACATTGGCTGCACTGCAAGTTAACGAGGCACAAGATCATAAAGACCCATTTGATCACATCATCATTTCCCAAGCCATATCCCATAGAATGACACTTGTAAGTTCAGACACAAAGTTTGCATTTTATCGCAAACAAGGGTTGCGTCTTATTGAGAATTTCAAATAACTTACCTCTCCCGGCCTTTGAGCCTTCACTTACCCCTCACATTAACACTCACGTCAACCCTCCTGTCTGCCTGTCTTTCGTAAGCGTATCCGCTTCGGGCTGCATAAGCATGATGTGAGGGATGATGTGAGGGATTTGTGAGGGATTTGTGAGGGATAAAAAACATCCCTCACATTCGTTTTCCCCTTTGTACAAAGGCTTTTCAGAAGATTATGTGAGGGATGGGCCGAAAATCGTGAGAAGTCTTCAAAAAAATCAAGGCTTTTAGTGGCTGGGGGGAGCCTGCCTGGTTTCTGTCGTTCCGATACCTTGCATGAGTGTAAGGGATGCTTAGTACGACAGTAAGGGATGCCTCCTATACCCCTATAGAAGGCATCCCTTACTCCTTTGCAAGGCATCGATGACTGTCGTGCAAAGCATCGATTACAACAACAGATGATACATTCCCCCTGCCAATGGCTTCACCATACCCTTCATCTCTAACTGGAAGAGCAGGGCCGTGAGACGGCCGATGGGGATGCCGGTCTTGACGGTGATGATGTTGAGTTGGAGGTCGTTGGTCTGTTGGAGCAGACTGACCACCTGTTGCTCCTCTGCCGTAAGGTCAGGAAAGAGATTTCGCTCGATTCCATCGGCAAAAGCCTGCTGCCGATGGGTCTCTTCCCACCACCCCATCGCCTTCACGAAGTCTTGGGCATTGGAGATGAGTCCTGCCCCGTTATCGCGAATCAGATTGTTGCAACCCTCGGAATAGGGCTGTCCCACATTGCCTGGGAATGCAAAGACGCTGCGGGCATAACTCTGAGCAATCTCTGCGGTGATGAGGCCTCCACCCTTAGCCGCACTCTCCACGAGAATCACGGCATCCGCCATACCTGCCACGATACGGTTGCGGCGCACGAAGTTGGGTTTGTCGGCATTCGTCTGGCTCATGAACTCCGTCAGCAGTCCACCGTGGTTCAGCATCTGTGCCGCAGTCTCACGATGGCGATAGGGATAGATCTGATCCAGTCCGTGAGCCAAGACCCCCACCGTAGGATAGCCATTGGCCAGCGCCTCCCGATGGGCACAGATATCGACACCATAGGCCAGACCGCTGACAATCAGCACTTGCGGACAAAGCCCTCGCAACTCACTCACAAAACGGTGTATGAGATCCTGACCGTATGGCGTAGCATGACGTGTTCCCACAATACTGACGATCTTTTCCTGATTCAGGTCTGCATTGCCAGTATAATATATTATAATAGGTGCATCGGGGCACTCTGTGAGCCGCTGAGGATAGTCATCATCATTCAGCGTGAGGGCCCGGATACGATGCTCCTCCATAAATCGGAGTTCTGCCTCTGCCCTTCTCATCGCCTCGTCCCAGTCCTTCAGCGCTTCCATCAGTCGCGGCGAGGCGTCCTTGATGATATCGCCTATCTCATTCCTGTGCTCAAACAACATTTGCGCACTCCCTACTGCCTTATACAGTTCCAGCGCCTGCTGGTAGTTGAAGTTCGTCAGGCGCGTCAGCGCCATCGCGTAGAATATTTCCTGGTCCATACTTTTTTGTTTACAGTTTACGGTTTACAGTTTACAGATGATTACCTTGCATGCGGGATTTTAGTGTCGATTGCATAGAAGACAACATCTTATATATCATCACGATTTCCTCTTCTGACTGACGAAGCTGGACTTGGTCGATATACCCTAAATCATAAGAGATTTCCAGTTGGCACATGATTTCCATCAATGAACCATAGGCAATTTCTAGAAAATGGAACTGTTCTTTCGGCGAGGCTTTGGCTGTGCCTTCTGCAATATTAGAGGGAATAGAGATCACGGCTCTGCGCAATTGGTCACCCAATGCATAGGTCTCCGTATTGGGAAAAGTCCCAATCAATTTATAGATATCAGTCACCAACTTCTTTGATAACTGATAAACATTCAATTTACGATATGAAAAATCAAACTCTATCATAACAACTTTATCTTTACTTTCAATTCTTTATTTTCTACCATTTATCGGCCTCCAGCGTATTCTTTATCTTCTACCATTTATCGGCCTCCAGTGTAATCATCTGTAAACTGTAAACCGTAAACTGTAAACTATAAAACCCTACTTCCGCTTCAAATACTCGTATCCGAAGCGACAGCGGAGGCAGTCTTTCTTGTCACAATACTCCTTCTTCAGTTGGATGAGGGCCTGCGAGTCGCCAGCCGTCTGGACGGGGAGGCCTACTTGCTGCCACATGCGGATGATGTGATTGTTCTCGGCCTTCAGTTGTTCCAGGAAGTCGAAGGCACGGTCGCAGAGCACCTCCTTCGAACGATGCCGTCCGTAGGCGAAGAGCATCGGGATGGCGGTGTTGATCATCAGCAGGTTCAGCGAGCCGTAGGTCAGATGCTTCTCAGTCTTCGAACTGGTGGAGCCGAAGGTATAGTGTGTCTCCCAATAGGGTGTGACGTGCGACGAGAAGAGGGTCTTCAACTGCTCGATGGTCTCGCACTCCACCAACTGGCTCAGTCCGGCCTTCTGCTGATAGTAGAGGTTCGCCAGTTGTGAGATGCGGATATGGGGGAAGTTCTGAGGTCGCAGTCTGAGGAAGCGCCAGAGATGGAAGTCGATCGGCCTCATCGAGAACTTATGGGCCAGATAGAGGTACTCGTTGCGCAGTTTGGCAAAGTAGCCCTCGTTGAGCGCCTCCTTCTGATAATACTCCGGCACCGCCTCCAGTTCGAGCAGGCCAGCCTGTCCCATGAAGATGGCCTCGATCTGGAAGAGGTCGTCACGATGGTGGGAGACGGCATCGAGCGGGATGCTCTGTGCCCACTGCTCAAACACGTCGCCGTTGATGCCGAAGCCGTAGTTACGGGCCAGGGTCACGAAGTAGGCATCCTCCCAGGATCCACCACACTGCTCTGCCCTCCGTCGGATGGCCTCTGTCTTCTGCTCCAGACGCTCCGTCTGCAAGGCTGCCATCCAGGCATGTACCATCAGCCGCGTCAGATCAGGGATCACCTTGTAGCAGGGCGGATAACTGTCTGTCTTCAGCAGTTCCTCATAGTGCTCCCTGACGTTGTCCGGCACGTCGAGTTGCATCTGCCTGACGAACTCCCCGTTGGTGTTCATCACCTCGGCGTCGAGCACCCCAGCCACATGCAGGATCACGTTGTCGTAGCGCTGGTCCTTGTCGTGGCCGTGCAGATACCAGTCCGACGACTTATCGTGAATCTCCACGTTGCCCACCCACAGTGTCCGTCCGATCCGCACTTTCGCATTGAAGAAGTCCGGCCCTGCATTGTGGTTGTGCAACCCAGGGTCGATCACCTCAACGGTCTGCCCATCGCTCGTCTCCAGTTCCCGTAATGGGAACAGTTTGTGCTTCCACACATAATGCAATAATTGTTCCATAGTCGTTCTTCATATAAGTTTTAAAGTTTAACTGGGTGCAAAGGTAAACAAAAAAAGGGAAATAAAGAAGGAATTATGGAAAAAAGTTATTATACGTTTTAAGCCTTTTTTATGAAAATCTTTCTACTTAATCAGTTGCTGCTTTTCTTTTTCTATATCATAAGGCTGGCATGTGCCTTTGATGTTGTATGTCAGCACAGACTTCTCTGTGGTCACGTCCAATGAGCAGGGGGCTCCTTCGATCAACGGAATACAACTGTTGCTTCCGACTGGGAAACCGCAGCATACAGGAATGTCATAGTCATGCAGATGGGCAATCAGCATTTGCTCGACACTGCCATACTGAAGATCGTACTTGATGGAGTTGAATGTGCCGAAGATGATGCCTTTTACTCTCTCAAAGTCAAGTTGCAGGCGCAGCATATAGAATAATCGGTCGATATTGTGTAACGGTTCTTCCACCTCTTCGATAAAAAGGATGATGTCTTGTTTTGACGGTAGACGGTATTTGGTTCCTGCTATGGAGGAATAACTGGAGAGGTTGCCTCCTACGAGGATACCCTCTGCATGACCTATCCGATTGTATGGGTTGCCTAGGATCTTGTATTGTGGCACCGTTCCAAAAAGGATATTCCGCGTGATGCTTGATGCCGGTTCCTGGCCGCTGGCCATCTGGAAAGCCATAGGGCCGTGTATGCACATGACACCTGCACCGACAATGGTATAGAGCAGCGTGGTGATGTCACCATGACCAATGAACCATTTAGGGTGTTGCTGATAGCACTCCTGCGGGATGCGGTTTAGCAGGTGAATGGTTCCATAACCGCCTCTTGAACAGACGACCGCCTTGATCGTATCGTCTTCGAGTGCCCATAGGAGGTCTGCAGCCCGTTCATCGGCAGTCCCTGCATAAGCATCGACATTCAGGCTGTTGGTGTGCGGTCCGATGACAGGTTGCAGTCCCCAGCTTTTGATGGCCTCCGCAGCCTGCTCCAGAGCCTCTTGCGGTACCCAATAGGCAGGGGATACAAGTGCCACCTTGTCTCCTTCTTCTAAAAATGATGGCTGAACAATCTTCTTACCTTGATGCATCTTTTAATGATATTATCCTTTATATCTATTCCCTGACCTTTACAACCAGCGACATGTCACAGTTGCGCAGAATCTCGATCATGCGATCTTCATCGAAAGCAATGCATCCACCCGTGTAGCCCTTTGTGCCTTTTACATGGATGAAGATGGCGCTGCCCTTGGGATAGATGCACTCCTTGTTGAAGTCGGTGGCGATGCCGTAGTTGTACTGTGGCTGGTAGGAGTACATTTCCTCGCCGCCACACTTGTGGTGTACAGCGGCGGTGTCGATAATCTGGTTGTAGTATTCGCAGTTGTCGTCACAGGCGAAGGTAGTGGGCTTCACGTCGATGTAAGGCATCGTGGTGCCGGGGTTTGGCTTGATGCCAAAGGCGCTCAGTGGACGGAGGGTGCCTGTTGGAGTCTTGGAGTCTCCCTCACCTGTCTTGCCAAGGCCGTTCTTACCAATCCACACGTTGGTCGTAAACAGCACCTTGCCGTCGACCGTCAGACGGGCCGTAGCCGTACTGCCTTGCACGTCATACACTTCGAGCAACTGTCCGTGCTCTTGGGGGACTACATCATTGTCAATGTTGCCAGAACATGAATTTACTGATACACTCAGGCCGCTTGTCAGGGTAGCGGCCAGCACCCATTTAATCGTTTGTTTCATATCACTCATTCAATATGTTATAGTCTCATGCCGATGAAAGCCTTGACGGTCCAGTCGGTCTGTTTGAGAGTAGTGTTATTATTGTTTGAACGAAAACGGTGGACTTGGCCAGTGGCGCCGACATACCAGTCCCGCCAGCAGTAGGAGGCTGCCATACGCAGATCGAGGTTCAGACGGACACCGCCGTTGAGCGTCTCTTCGCCGGCTGGGCGCATCGTGATGGCATTGAGATAACTGTCAGCGTCCCAACTATCGTATTCACCTTCATCAGGAAGGATAATCTCATAGCGCGACGACTTCACCTTGTTGATCAGGGTGAGCACAGGCATGGCCACCACGTTGAGCACCAAGCCTCGGACTGGCACCCAATTGTAGGTATAGCCAAAGCCGATACTGCCCTGATAGACCTTCATCAGGGCCACATCGCCCGCATTCTTGATGAAGTAGAAGTTCTTCGGACTGTCGTAGTCGAGTTTCTGGTAGTAGTACATCAAGCCGGCGATGAGTGAACCTGCAGAGCGCAGTTGGGTGGTGGACTGGTCGTAGGCGGCCAGCAGGGAGAAGCGTTTCTTATTGAACACCCAGTAACCGTCGAACGAGAGCATGCCGATCTTCATCGGGCTGCTTAGGAACGCGTTGAGGAATTCCTCGTCAAACTCGCCGCTCTGACTCCAACTGCCGTCGTGCGATGATGCCGAAAAGGATGCGTTCGGCTTGTCGAACTTGAAACGGTTGATGCGAAGGTTGAGGCCATAACTGGGCGACACCATGTTCATGGCGAAACTGTAGCCATTGTTGCCAGAGAGCGACAGGGAATAGCCGGCTCCCCATCCGCGATAGCCTGCCCAGAGACCGATAGAGGTGGAGACGGGAGGCTTGATCTGCATATGGGTGGTAAATTCGCCGTCTATGGTGGATGACACTTCCAAGTTCATCTGATCGAAAGGGCCCACGGCTTCTGGGGCTGAGTGATATAGGCGGGGTCGACACCCTTCACGTTAGAAGAGTCAAAATAGGCCACAACACCTTTCCAGAAGTTCTTCTTCTGTGCCAAACCCTCGCCTGCAAAACTGTAGACGAGGGCTATTGTGAACATCCACCGCAGATGTCTTCTCATGCCTTAGAAGAAATATGTAGCGGAAATCTGCCAGGTTCTGGACTTGGGCTTGAGTTCGTTGTTATTGGCCTTTGCCTTGTCAATCTCTGCTTCCAACTCACCAGTCTTGGAAATGCCGAGACTGTAGACGACACCCACCTCAAAGTGCTTGGACAACATGGCACCGGCGCCGAAGTTCCAGTTGAACATCGACTTCTTCATCTGGAAGGTGTTCTTGTAGGTACTCGTATCGTTCCAGGAGAAATCACTTTCACCGACATTGAAGCCAACCTGCGGACCCGTTGCCAGATAGATGCCTGCATCCTCGTTGAGTTTAAGGTTCACGCGGAGGTCGATGGGCACAATGATGCTCTGACGCTTGATCTTCTCGCCATCCACCTTGCTATTGGCCTGCTCATACATGACAGATCCCTGTATACCGAGGAACGGCAGGAAGTCGATCTTCAGCGTCGGGCCGATAAAGAAGCCAACGCCGGACTCCGAATTGACGGCATCATTGTCGATGCTCATCTTGGTAAAGTTTACACCGCCCTTCACACCGAATGCAATTCCCTGAGCATTTGCAGGCATCACGGCGAACATGGCCATGACTACCATAGACTGACTTAGTCATCCACATCGGATACCAAACCTGCACGGTATTCCACCGGTGTAATACCGTAACAGCGCTTGAACTGCTCACGCAGATTAGGAGCGGTGAATCCTACATGACAGGCCACCTCGGCGATGGTCATCTCCGGGCGGTCTGTGAGGAGTATGTAGGCTTCCTCCATACGGATGGCATTGATGTACTGAGGGAAGGACATACCGTCGGCATAAGCCGACAGCAGATCGTTCAAACGGTGGCGACCAATACCGAAGCGCCTCGTGATATCTTCGCGCATTAAGTCAATGTCAGCATAAAGCCGTTCCTTGCGGATAGTAGCATTAATCTTCTTAAAGAGGTCTTGACTCATGTTGATTTCTCAATATTTTGTGCAAAGATACGGAAAAAGGAATGATAAAGCCCAAAAGCAATGCACGCATTTGGGATATGACCCAAATACGTGCATCGGAAACGGGACTCTAAAGCAAATTATGACATTTTTTCTCGTTGCTTTTGGTATTCTGCAGGTGTCATACCATATTGGCGCTTGAACTTCTCACGCAGATTGGCAGGGGTGAACCCCACGGCAGCAGCAATGTCGGCGAGGGTCATATCGGGATGGTCACGCAACAGGATGACGGCCTCCTCCATACGCAGGGAATTGATATATTGGGGGAAGGTCTGCCCATTGGCGTAGGTCGAGAGCAGGTTGTTGAGCGTATGGCGACGGATGCCGAAGCGGTCGCAGATGTCCTGACGCTGCAGGGTAAGGTTGGAGTAGAGGCGCTCGGAACGGATGGTGGCATCGATGGTGGAGAAGAAGTCGGCATCAGCATTGTCGTCTGTGGCGGAATCTTCGACGGCCTCGTCGGCATTTTGGACTTCACGGCTCTCTTCGACGGTTTCCGCCTCGTCGTCGGGTTCGGGCGGCATACCGCTGATCATACGTACCAATGCACGGTTCTTTTCGCTGACAATCCGTTTCTGGCGGAAGAAATAGAGGGCGAAGGCGGCGGCCAGCAAGGCAACGACGGCAATGGCGAGACTGACAATGTGGGAGCGTTCGGCTTCAGCCTGCTTCTCCTGTATCTGCAACTGTTGTTCCTGGGCACGGTAACGGGCTGCATAGTCGTGAGCCTCGCTCTTATGCAGGCTGTCGCTGACGGCTTTCGAAAGGGCTGCGTAGCGCGCCTGATAGTCGTAGGCCTCAGCCAACCTGCCTTTGGCCCTGGCGGCGATGGCGCGGGAGCGTAGGATGACAGCATAATCTTCATTGAGCGTGTCGGCAGCCATGCGGCGCTCTATCTCCGTGTAGGTTGCCAGAGCCTCGTCGTACATACCAAGAGCCATCTGTGCGGGGGCTATCATGCGGCGGGCACCGAATGTATGACCATAGCCGCTCTGGTTGAAAAGCGCGAGATACTCTTTTGCCTTTTGTGCAGCAGCCGATTTTTCACTATTCGCTTTTCCCTTTTCACTCAAACAGGCATGCGCCTGCGCCATGAATCCCCATGCCTGCGCACGGCTGAAGTCCAGATAGCGGTCACGGTCGTTGGGATGGTCGCTCCATGATAGGCGATAACTGTCCTCGGCGTAGTCCTTGGTGTGTTGTTCATAATGGTCCAGCCGGTCGAGAATCCGCTGGGCCAGAGGAATCACCTCGGCATAGCGCCCCAAGTCGTTGAGCGCGTTGATCTTGCGCTTCACGGCGACGATAAAGGCATCCATGCGGTCGATGCTGCCAGGGCTGTTGAGATGGCTGATGGCCTCGTCGAGTTTCCTGAGTCCCTCGTCCACCTGTCTCAGGTGCGTCATCACCAGTCCGATGTCGGCCTCGGTGCGCCAGCGTTCGGTCTCCTCGCCCTGCTGCTGACAGAGTTCGGCTTTCTGCATAGCCCAATGCAAGTACTGCTCGTAGTCGGGCTTGGCACGACTGGTGGCGATGAGCATGTCGAGGATGTTCATCTGCTCTGTAGGCTCGTTTCTCACGGAGTCGTGGTTGAGCAAGGCTTTGCAGATGAGGATGGCAGAGTCCTGGTGCTGCTCCACAAGCGACTTGCTGTAGATCTTGGCGCGAATGAACTGGGCGCGATAGTCGCTGACGTTGCCTAAGAGCCATGCCGAGTCGAGCAGCGTGAGTGCCCGCTTAGGATCAGTAGCGTAGGCCACTAATATGGAATCCTGTTGGTAGGGTGTGTCTCCCAAGTGGGGCAGATGCCTTACGGAACTACCATCCCCACATCGCACAAAAGCCAGCACGATTATACTATAAATAATAAGGTGTACTGTCTGTTTCATGACGATGCTTGTCTATGTTCACTCAAATCGACCTCTGCACTACCATATCTTCACACGGTCCTCAGGCTTCACGTAGAGTTTGTCGCCTGGCTGCACGCCGAAGAGGTCGTACCAGTCATCGATCAGCCGGGCAATACCGTTCACGCGGTTGTGGTTAGCGGAGTGGGCATCACTTATATTCTTTCTTAAGTCCGCATCTGTGTCATAGGCTTGCCATAAGTCGGCATAGCTAAGGAAGAACTGTCGCTGCTGGTGGCGCAGGGCCTCGCCAGAGAGTCCTTCGGCCTGCAGTTGTTCTTTCCACAAGGTGTAGGCCAGTGACACACCGCCCTGGTCAGCTATATTCTCGCCGAGCGTCTTCTCGCCGTCTGCCGGCAGGCCCGGAGCCTGTTCCAGTTCGTTGAAGCGGTCAATCATCTTCTGCTGCTGCAGCTTGAATTGAGCCATATCTTCGTCGGTCCACCAGTTGACCTTTATGCCCTTGGCATCATACTGTGCCCCAAGGGGATCGAAGCCGTGAGTCATTTCGTGGCCAAACACCATAGCCGTGGCATAACGCTGGGCATTGTTCTTGTCGGTGGGGAACATTTCAGGCATGATAAATGCCGGGTTGATGATAAGTTCATTGCAATCAGGAATGTAGAAGGCATTGACTGTCGATGGGGAATATAGGCCGATATTACTGGCGACATAATCCCATGCATGGCCGTTAGTGGGCAGGCCGTCTAAAGAGCGCAGGTAGTCAGTGTACTGTTTCAGATACTGCATGCTGGCCTCTATGACCGTGTTACCCGTCAGTACGAAGTCGGCATTGTACAGACGTTCGGGCTTGCCCACCGTGAAGTGCATCGACTTCAATTTCTCCAGCGCCTTGGCCTTGGTGTCACTGCCCAGCCAGTCGAGTTGCTCAATGCGTTGCCCCAGGCGTTGGCGCATCTTTTCCAGGATCTCGCGGCAACCCTCCACGTCGCAATCCTCCAGGAGTATGGAAAAATCATAGTCCATGGTGGCAGTAGGATTCAGCGTATAGAGACGCTTGATGATACCTTGCCCATCATAATGATCAGTATATCGGAACAAGAACGAGAACCTGCCATAGATATAATACTGCAGGTAGAGCAGCCAGGTGTCGGTGCTGTATTCGTCAAGCAAGGCCAGCGCCTTATCCACGTCACTGTTGATTATTGTCGATTCGTTTACATGGAAGGCCTCGTTGAAGGCCGCCTTCAGGTTTTCACCCTCCCCGGCCCGTGTGCCGGCGGCATTCAGGCATTGCAGTGTGGCGGGCTGGATCTGCTTGATTCTGACTGTGCCGGTCTGTTCATCCGAGAAACTGTAGCTATAATACAAAGCACCCATTTTATTCTCTATCTCAAGGATTTTCTCCACCTTGGCACTGATGTCAGGCGATTCGAGGTCCAACCCCATCAGTTCGTGCAGTATGAAATATGGTGGATCAGATTCACTGATTCCCCTGGTATTGCCATGATTAGCCTGTAACGCCATGAACAAGCTTGCCCAGAAATGCGCACTGTACGGCATTCCGGCGGCAAGGACATTCTTTATTTTCCCTTTAACGGACTCTACCGATATCCGCACCAGTGCAGGGCATCCTATGTCCGTCAGCTTACCGAAATTCCTGATCAGGTCGGCCTTGCTGATATCGCCGTCCATTTTCAGCGTCGCCAGGAAGTCGTTGATCACCTTGATTTCCTCACTCTTCTCTGGTGCCGGCTGGGTCATCAGTTTGATCAGTTTGCCGGCCACGGGCGAATCGCAGTTGCCCAGATTGCTTTTGAGTTTCTCATCGATGTGCTTCGCAAGTCGGTGATTGGTACTAATGTCGTCGGCATCCCTCGTCTTGAGCCAACCGCCGATGGCAAAATTCCAGAACGAGTCGCCGGGCCTGACGGTGCGGTCCATCCAGTCTTCATGCATGAAGGTCTCATTGGCCAACTCTCCGGCAGGGTCGTAGGGCGGGTCGGGAATGACGGGATTATCTACTGTGCCGATCGCATCGGTACAAGCCGTCAGCATCATCATCGCGCCGCAGAAAGTCAGGATGGCGGCCAGCATCCATCGAGTCATTTTTTTCATAACCGTTTTTAATTATTTAAGTATAATTGATAGTTTCGGATGCAAAGATAACAAATAAAAACGAGAATCATAAATAAATCATGCACGCATTTGGTCCTCATACCAAATATGTGCATGAGAGCCGTGTAGGGAGTTATATAGATAAAGTCCTATCCTTTATAAGGTTAGGAGGCATCGGTAACGGAGTAAACAGGCATTACTAACAGGGTAAAGTGGCAGGGGGTATTTAGCGTTTACGTAAAGTGTGATTGGTCAGATTGAAGTAGTTGGCAGGGTTCTGTGGCTTGCCGTTCATGCGGGTCTCAAAGTGCAGATGGGGTGTTGTGGCGCGGCCTGTCTGTCCGACGAGGGCTATCACCTGCCCGGCTTTCACACGCTGTCCTGCCTTGACCATGTTCTTGGAATTATGGCCGTAATAGGTCTCCAGGCCATTGGCGTGCTTGATACGTACCAGATTGCCGTAGCCGGAGAACTTGCCAGAGAACACCACCTCGCCGTCGAAGGCAGCATAGATCTTATCCTTGGCCTTCGTCTTGAGGTCGACGCCTGTATGCTGCCGCCCGCCGCGCTGGCCATAAGGGCTGATGACCTTAGCACCAGGCAGAGGGAAGCACCATTGTCTGGAGACGCTTGCTTCTGTGTCTGAAGGATATACTTTGCGCGAGCAGCCTGTCAGCAGTATCAGTCCCCCGACAAAGAGGACAGCCAGCATTAAAATACTACGAATATTAAGGTGTATTGCCTGTTTCATGACGATGCTTGTTTATATTCACTTAAATCGGATGCAAAGTTAACAAATAAAAACCAGAATCCTTAAAAAATCATGCATATATTTGGGCCTCATACCAAATACGTGCATGATTGACAGGACTATATTTTAAGCCGAATTGCGTTAATCTTCCCAAATCGCTTTGCTCTTACAGGTTTTTTAATTATCTTTGCGGACGGAATGAAGATAGGCAACATTGATTTCGGCGAGCGCCCTGTGTTCCTTGCCCCGATGGAGGACGTGACGGACATCGGCTTCCGGATGCTGTGCAAGCGGTTCGGAGCGGCGATGGTCTATACCGAGTTTGTATCGGCTGAGGCGCTGATCCGTGATGTGAAGTCGACCATCTCGAAACTCACCATCAGCGACGAGGAGCGACCTGTGGGCATCCAGATCTACGGTCGCGACGTGGAGGCGATGGTG
Organism: uncultured Prevotella sp.; assembly: GCA_900319715.1. Taxonomy (GTDB): domain Bacteria; phylum Bacteroidota; class Bacteroidia; order Bacteroidales; family Bacteroidaceae; genus Prevotella. The sequence goes on along the minus strand of ONPM01000044.1, from coordinate 17,767 downwards.
GAGGCGGCGAAGATCGTGGAGCAGGCGGGGCCAGACCTCATCGACCTGAACTTCGGCTGTCCGGTGAAGAAGGTGGCTGGCAAGGGGGCTGGGGCCGGCATGCTGCAAAACATCCCCAAGATGCTTGAGATCACGCAGAAGGTGGTGGACGCCGTGAAACTGCCTGTGACCGTGAAGACCCGTCTGGGCTGGAACCACGAACAACTGATCATCACCTCGCTGGCCGAGCAATTGCAAGACTGCGGCATACAGGGGCTGACTATCCACGGCCGGACCCGTTCGCAGATGTACACTGGCAATGCCGACTGGACGCTCATCGGCGAGGTGAAGCGCAACCCCCGCATCCATATTCCTATTATAGGCAATGGTGACATCCATTCGCTCGACGAGGCAGACAAGGCCTTCGACGAGTATGGTGTGGATGCGGTGATGATAGGGCGCGCCACCTTCGGCTGCCCGTGGATCTTCAGCCGCGAGGCTCTCTCCCCCGACCAGAAACTCGACGTGCTCGAGGAACTCCTTCGCATCAACGTGGAGCGCATCGACGAGAAGCGGGGCATCCTCCATACCCGTCGCCATCTGGCTGCCACACCCATCTTCAAGGGCATCCCCAACTTCCGCCAGACGCGCATCGCCATGCTCCGTGCCGAGACGATGTCAGACCTCCTGACGATCCTCGAAACTGTCAGGAAAGAATTATTTTCGACTTTTTATTGCACAGATACAATTAATTCATTATCTTTGCAGTCTGATATATAATATATAGAAAAGGTATGAAGATACAGATAATCAACGGCCCGAACCTCAACCTGCTGGGGCAGCGTGAGCCAGGTATCTATGGCACAGAGTCGTTCGAGAACTACCTGCCGGAACTCAGGAAGCGGTATCCCGACGTGGAGATAGACTACTATCAGAGTAACGTGGAGGGCGAACTGATCGACAAGATGCAGGAAGTGGGATTCTTCGGAGGCTATGACGGCATCGTGCTGAACGCCGGTGCCTATACCCATACCAGCGTGGCTCTGCACGACTGCATCAGGAGTCTGAAGTGCCCCGTGGTGGAGGTGCATATCTCGAACGTTCACCAGCGGGAGGCCTTCCGCCATCAGTCGATGATATCCGCAGCGTGCAAGGGAGTGATCTGTGGATTCGGACTCGACTCGTACAGATTGGCGATAGAGGCGATTGCTAAGTGAAGAGTGAAGAATGAAGAGTGAAGAATTTGCTGCCGCCGCGTATTATGCATTATGCATTATGAATTATGCATTATGATTTAGATGAGTATGTGCTGAGGCATACAGAGGCAGAGCCGGAGTACCTGTACCGGCTGTGGCGGGCAACGAACATCCGAACCATTCATGGACGGATGGCCAGCGGACACCTGCAGGGCCGGCTGCTGAAGATGCTGGTGGAGATGATCCAGCCACAGCGGGTGCTCGAAGTGGGAACATTCAGCGGCTACAGTGCCATCTCGATGGCGGAGGGACTGCCTGAGGGCGGACGGCTCTACACGTTCGAGATCAACGACGAGATGGAGGACTTCACACGTCCCTGGATCGAAGGCTCTGAGGTGGCAGACAAGATTGAGTTTATCATCGGCGATGCGCTGACGGAGGCTCCCAAACTTGGTATCACCTTCGACATGGCCTTCATCGACGGCGACAAGCGGACCTACTGCGAGTGCTACGAGATGGCGATGGGTATCCTGAGGCCTGGGGGCTTCATCCTGGCAGACAACACGCTCTGGGACGGTCACGTGGTGGACGAGTCATATAGCAAGGACCACCAGACACAGGGCATCGTGGACTTCAATGACCACGTCGCCCGGGACGTGAGGACAGAGCAGGTGATCCTACCCCTCCGCGACGGACTCACCATTATACGTAAGAAGTAATTGGTTTATAGTTTAATGTTTATAGTTTATAGATGAATACCTGGCAAGCCCTTGATATATCTCTGGAGACTATAGAAGTAATCAACTGTAAACCGTAAACTGTAAACAGTAAACAAAAATAGATATATGCAAGAGACAAGACAAAACAAGATAGCAAGACTTCTGCAGAAGGAGTTGTCGCTGATTTTCCAACAACAGACGCGTGCCACCCACGGCACAATGGTCAGTGTGACACGAACGAAGATCTCGCCCGACCTGAGCATCTGTACCGCTTACCTCAGCATCTTCCCCTCGGAGAAGAGTGAGGAGATCCTGGCCAACATCAATGCCAGCGTCAAGGCCATCAGGTACGAACTGGGCACAAAGGTGAGAAACCAACTGCGCATCGTGCCGGAACTGAGGTTCTTCATTGACGACAGCCTCGATTATATCGATAGGATTGATGAACTGCTGAAAAAGTAATGGGATTTATTGTTTACAGTTTACAGTTTACAGATGATTACTTCTATAGTTTCCAAACAGTAACTTATAACTAATGAATGGCTTGCCAGGTAATCAACTGTAAACTGTAAACCGTAAACTGTAAACCAAAAAAAAGGCATCATGAATTTTCCCTTCTTCATAGCCCGACGGTATCTCTTCTCGAAGAAGTCGACGCATGCCATCAATGTGATCAGCGCCATCTCTGTGGTTGGGGTGGCGGTGGCGACGATGGCCCTGGTGGTGACGCTCTCCGTGTTCAATGGCTTCCACGACCTTGTGGCCTCGTTCTTCACCTCTTTCGACCCGCAACTGAAGATCCAGCCCGTAGAGGGAAAGACCGTCGCTGCCGATGACCCCATCCTGACGGAAATCCGGCAGTTGCCACAAGTGGAGATAGCCACTGAGTGTTTGGAGGATCAGGCCCTGGCCATCTATCATGGCCGTCAGGCGATGGTGGTGGTAAAGGGCGTGGACGACAACTTCGACCAACTGACCCATATCAACGAGATTCTGATGGGCGAGGGGGAGTTCTGTCTGCACGCTGCCGATCTTCACTATGGCATCCTCGGCATACGGCTGGCAGAACAGTTGGCTACGGGCTATACTTATCAGGAGCCCTTGAAGATCTATGCCCCGCGGCGGGAGGGACAGTTTGACATGACAGCCCCGGAGAATGCCTTCGAGGAGGATGAACTCTATTCGCCAGGTGTGCTGTTCAATGTGAAACAGTCGAAATATGACCAGAACTATATCCTTACGAGTATCGGCTTTGCCCGTCGCATCTTCGACCAGCAGGGGATGCTCTCGTCATTGGAACTGCGTCTGAAGCCAGGCAGTAACTTCGACGCCGTGAAGAAAGAGATCAAACGGTTGTGCGGTACGAAGTTCCTGGTGAGGGATCGTTTCGAACAGCAGGACGACACCTTTAAGATCATGAAGATTGAGAAGTTCATTGCCTATATCTTCCTCACGTTTATCCTCATGGTGGCCTGCTTCAATATCATCGGCTCGCTCTCGATGCTGATTATCGACAAGAAAGATGATGTGGTGACCCTGCGTAACCTCGGAGCCTCAGATAAGCAGATTGTGCGTATCTTCCTGTTCGAGGGACGTATGATCTCTGCCATCGGTGCCATCATCGGCATTGCCGTGGGACTGTTGCTCTGTTGGGCGCAGCAGCAGTTCGGACTCGTGGCTCTGGGGTCCAGTAGTGGCTCGTTCGTCGTCAACGCCTATCCCGTCAGTGTGCATCCTGAGGATATCATCCTTGTTTTCTTCACCGTGCTGCTTGTGGGCTTCCTTTCTGTGTGGTACCCTGTGCGGTACTTTGCCAAAAGGCTGTTGGAAAGGTGAAAAGGTGGAAAGGTGAGAATCAGATGGCGGCGAGTGCTAAGGAATAGTATTTCGAGTCGGGACTGTCGGCTCTTGAAGGCAACACGCAGCAGCACTGTGTGCCTTGTAGTACACCAGCCGTCTTGGCATAGCCGAAGAGAGTGAGCGTCTTATAGAATACGTTTCCTGCCACGATATCCGGGAAGATCAGGGCATCGGCTTGTCCGTCGATAATGCTGTGAATGCCTTTTTCGTGAAGACTGACACTGTCGAGCGATGTCTTCAGATCCAGAGGACCGTCAATGATACAGCGTCCGAACTTGCCTGTCTGGGCTTCGGCGATAATCTCCAGATAGTCGGCGGTATAGGGGAACGTCTTTTCGCTCACTTTCTCAGCACAGTGAATGAGCGCGATACGCGGTTCTTCGATACCCAAAGCATGACAGACATAGTTGACATAATGAATCTGCTGTCGACGCTGCTCATCAGTAGGGACAGGGATAACGGCGGCATCGGTGAAGAAAAGCAACTTCTCATACTTGGGAATCTCAGCCATCGCAATATGGGTCAGCACATGGCCTGGGCGCAGGATGCCCGTCTCACGGTCAAGGATGGCCCGCAAGATGATGTCTGTATTGATGAGTCCCTTCATCAGGATATCAGCCTCGCCACTCTTACAGAGAGCCACAGCCCGACGGGCGCACTCTTCCTTGTCATCACCGTCAACATAGACGGGCTCGACGAAGCCCATCTCCTGGCCTTTCTCCACAGCATAACGGGTACTGGCATCATTGGCACACACCACAGCCACACGCTTCTTGTTGCCCCGCTGTTGCAGGAAGACGATCATGTCGTTCAGATTCTTAATGGATTGCATATCGTTGCGCTTTTTACGTTTTCGGGTCAAAGATACAATTTTTTTCTGATATCATATATGATTTTGAAGGAAAAATTGTAAATTTGCAGCAAAATAACAATTATAGTATATGTCCTTTTTCATGAGAAGAAAGTATTTGTCTTTCGCCCTTACCCTGCTTGCCGCGACAAGCATGACAGCCCAGGAGCAGGCACCCATGGCGCTGCAATACAACCGTCCTGCCGACTATTTCGAAGAGTCGCTGCCCATCGGCAACGGCAAACTCGGTGCCCTCGTCTATGGCGGCACAGACGACAATATGATCTATCTGAATGATATTACGCTCTGGACAGGTAAGCCTGTGGACAGGAATCTCGATGAGGATGCCCACGAGTGGATTCCGAAAATCCGCGAGGCCCTTTTTAATGAGGACTATCAGTTAGCCGACTCCTTGCAGCACTATGTACAGGGGCCGAACTCACAGTTTTTCCAGCCGCTGGGCACGCTGCATATCAAGGACCTGGGGCTTGGAGCCGTCAGCGGCTATCATCGCTCGCTGAGCCTCGACTCTGCTATTATAAAAGATAGGTATGTGCGCAACGGCAAGACTATCGAACGCGAGTATTTTGCTTCCAATCCAGACAAACTCATTGCCATCCGCCTGAGGGGCGACATCAACTGTCGCATCGCCCTTACGGCCCAAGTGCCTCATCAGGTAAAGACCATTCCCACCCAACTCACGATGACAGGTCACGCCACAGGCGACCCCCAGGAGAGTATCCATTTCTGTACGATGATCAATGTGAAGACGGATGGTGAGACATCCGCCTGCGATTCCTCACTGACCATCACCAATGCGCATGAGGCCATCCTCTACATCATCAATGAGACCAGTTTCAATGGTTTCGACAAACACCCTGTCCGTGAAGCCGCCCCCTATCTGGAGAACGCCGCCAACGACATCTGGCACACGCAGAACTACAGTTATGATGACCTCTACAGTCGTCACCTGGCAGACTATCAGGCCCTTTACGATCGGGTGAAGATCAACCTCGGCAGTTCAAAGGAAATCTCCCACGGCTCAGAGGCATCCTCTGACCGCTTACCTCTGACCTCTGACCTCTTATTAAAAGGTGACAGCCGCTACCTCGAAGAACTCTACTTCCAGTTCGGACGCTATCTGCTCATCTCCTGCTCTCGGACGGAGGGCGTGCCTGCCAACCTACAAGGGCTTTGGACACCCCACCTATGGTCGCCTTGGAGGGGTAACTACACGGTGAACATCAATCTCGAAGAGAACTACTGGCCAGCCTTCGTGGCGAATCTTGCAGAGATGGCACAACCCCTCGACGGCTTCGTTCAGGCTCTCGCTACCAACGGTGTTTACACCGCGAAAAACTACTATGGCATCGATGAAGGCTGGTGCTCGAGTCACAACTCAGACCTTTGGGCGATGACGAACCCTGTGGGCGAGAAGAACGAGAGCCCGATGTGGGCCAATTGGAACATGGGTGGCGCATGGCTTGTGAATACGCTGTGGGAAAGATACCTGTTTACACAAGACAAGGCGTATTTGCGTAATGTGGCCTATCCTTTGATGAAGGGTGCAGCGCGCTTCTGTCTGCGTTGGCTCATCGATAATCCCAAAGCACCAGAAGAGTTGATTACGGCTCCCAGTACCTCGCCTGAGAATGAGTATAAGACAGACCAGGGCTATCATGGTGTCACCTGCTACGGTGGTACGGCTGATCTCGCCATCATCCGTGAATTGCTTACGAACACGATTGCGGCAGGAAAGGTCTTAGGAGAGAAAAACAAGGCTATGGAGAAAGCCCTCTCACGACTGCACCCCTATACCGTCGGGCACATGGGTGATCTCAACGAATGGTATTACGACTGGGATGACTGGGATCCGAAGCATCGTCACCAGAGCCACCTCATCGGCCTCTATCCAGGAAACCACATCTCTAACCTTGGAGACGCTGAGGCCATTTCTCGCTTCTCACCTCTCACCTCTCACCTCTTTTTGAAGGCCGCCCAACGCACTTTGGAGATCAAGGGCGACGAGACCACGGGCTGGAGCACGGGTTGGCGCATCAACCTCTGGGCAAGGATGAAGAACGGCGAGAAAGCGTATCAGATTTATCGCAAACTGCTCACGGCCGTGGCCCCAGAGCATAGCAACTATCCCAATTATAGTTTCGGAGGCGGCACCTATCCCAATCTCTTCGATGCCCATCCGCCCTTCCAGATTGACGGAAACTTTGGCGGAACGGCTGGTGTCTGCGAGATGCTTATGCAGTCACGTGACGGCGTAATAGAATTGTTACCGGCTTTGCCTGAGCCTTGGAAGGATGGCAAAGTCAGCGGACTCTGTGCCCGTGGCGGGTTTGAGGTGTCGTTTGAGTGGAAAGGTGGCAAGGTGCGCTCCTGCAGCATCAAGGCCCGCAAGAACGGGACAGTTACCTTATTATATAATAGTCAGCAGAAGACGCTTAAACTCAAGGCTGGTCAGACGATGCCAGTAAAAACCTGGTGACATCTTGTAGTTCTTGATACCAAGCCTCACCAAAGCGGCGGATCAGAGGCTCTCGTAAGAACTGATAGAGTCGGATATCTTTCTCAATGCCCTTGGCAATAGCCGATTTGCAGACCTCCCAACGGTTATAGTTCAATCCTATGAGATCATTGCCTAATCGTTTTTCACGGATGGGGTATAACGCACAACTGATCGGCTTGCTGAAGTGGGTCTTGCCTGCTCTGCAAGCCTTCTCCAAGGCGCAGAGACAGCAATTCTCTATGTTAACAGTTGACGGTTTACTGTTTATAGTTGATTTCTTTGCAGTTTCAGTATTCATCTGTAAACTGTCAACAGAAAACTGTAAACGATCGTAGTAAGTGAAAACGCAGTCTTTGCCTCGGACAATACTCGTTACAAGATCTCCCTCCTTATCTGTATAGGCCACCCCTTGTTTGTCGATGACGGCCTGGGCTGAAGCGGAGAGGTCGCCCCAGACGGCATCCAGACAATCCTCAATCTCGGCGATTTCTTCGAGCGTTACAGGGGCTCCGGCATCGCCTTCAACACAACACTGTCCTTTACAAGCGCTGAGATCACAACAGAACTTCTCCGTCAGGATTTCAGATGAAAGCAGCACGTCGCCAACTTGTATGATGGGGGGTAACTCGTTCATATTTCTTTTTTTGTTTACAGTTTAGGTTTTTGTTTATAGTTCCTGGCTTTTGTTTATAGTTTAAAGTTTATAGTTTATAGTTGATAACCTGGCAAGCCATTCAGATTATACTGCCTATAGAAGTATTCATCTATAAACTATAAACTTTAAACTATAAACAAAATATCAGCAACTCTACCATTCTATAGGAGTCAGTCCGTTCTGTTCCAAGTAGGCGTTACAGTGGGAGAACTGATGCTGACCGAACCAGCCCCCACGGTTGGCACTGAGGGGTGAGGGATGGACAGACTCTAGTACGAGGTTCTTTTGTTTGTCAATCATATAGGCCTTGCTACGGGCATAACCTCCCCAGAGCATGTAGACGAGATGTTCACGCTGTGTGGCCAGTGTCTGAATAGCGGCATCGGTGAACTTCTGCCAACCCAAGGCAGAATGACTATTCGCCTGATGGGCCCTCACCGTCAGTGAGGCGTTGAGCAGTAATACACCTTGTTCTGCCCAGCGCGACAGATTGCCTGAGGTCGGGATGGGGGTGCCGAGGTCGGCCTGTATCTCCTTGAAGATATTCTGCAGAGAGGGCGGAAAGGGCACACCGTCTTGTACGGAGAAACTCAGTCCGTGGGCCTGTCCTGGCTCATGGTAGGGGTCTTGTCCGATAATCACCACCTTTACCTTGTCGAAAGGACAGAGGTTGAAGGCATTGAAAATCAGTTTGCCAGGAGGATAGCAGGTAGACTGCTGATACTCCTGGCGCACGACCTGTGTCAATTGTACAAAATAGGGCTTCTCAAACTCCTGTCCGAGATGAGCCTTCCACGAGGGTTCAATCTGTACGTTCATTCATTTCTTATTTCGCCTCGCCGTCACCGTAGATATAGCCGAAGGCACCGCTAGTATAGTCGAAGATCTCCTCATCGCGGAAGAAGCGCTTCAGTTCTATCGCTGCGTTCGATGTTGAATCGCTGGCATGCACGATGTTCTGCTGGTTGCTCATCGAATAGTCGCCACGGATGGTTCCGGGGGCAGCCTCACGTCCGTTGGTAGAGCCTGTCATGGTACGTACCACCTGCACGGCATCCACACCCTCAAGGGCAAGGGCCACAACTGGCGAAGCCTGCATGGAGGCTGCCAACGACGGGAAGAAGGGACGGTCAACGAGGTGGGCATAGTGTTCACGCAGAATCTCGTCAGAGAGTTGCATCATCTTCATGCCGGCTACTCGGAGTCCACGACGCTCGAAACGGTTCACAATCTCACCAATCAGTTGGCGCTGTACGCAACTGGGCTTTAGTAATACAAGGGTCTTTTCCATAATGATCATGTTTATATTAATCTGTAATCAAGTTCTCACCTGTCATGTCCGAAGGCTGCTCCAGGCCCATGATATGGAGAATAGAAGGAGCCACGTCGGCCAGACGACCGTCCTTGACGGTAGCCGAGTTGTTGTTCGTCACGTAGATGAACGGTACGGGGTTCAATGAGTGTGCGGTGTTTGGTGTTCCATCGGGGTTGATGGCGTTGTCGGCATTACCGTGATCGGCGATGATGATAGCCTCGTAGTCATTGGCCTTGGCAGCCTCGATGACTTCACGGACGCAGTTGTCGACGGCCCATACAGCCTTGGCGATGGCATTGTAGACACCTGTATGACCCACCATATCGCCATTGGCGAAGTTCACCACGATGAAGTCGTACTCCTGGGTATTGATGGCACCCACCAGTTTGTCTTTCACCTCGTAGGCACTCATCTCCGGCTTCAGGTCGTAGGTAGCCACCTTCGGCGAAGCCACAAGGATACGGTCCTCACCATCGTATGGAGCCTCACGGCCACCATTGAAGAAGAAGGTAACGTGAGCGTATTTCTCAGTCTCAGCGGTATGCAACTGCTTCAGACCTTTCTTTGAGAGGTACTCGCCGAGGGTGTCCTCCACATTCTCTTTCGGGAAGAGGATGTGAACCCCCGTGAACTTGGCATCGTAGGGGGTCATGCAGTAGTACTGCAGGTTGGGGATGGTGTGCATACCCTGCTCTGGCATATCCTCCTGAGTCAGTGCGATCGTCATTTCCTTGGCGCGGTCGTTACGGAAGTTGATGAAGATGACCACATCTCCCTCCTCGATGCAGCCGTTGACGCTGGCATTGTGGATCGGCTTGATGAACTCATCGGTCACACCGTCGTCGTAACTTTCCTGCATCGCCTGTACCATATCTGTAGCCTGCTTACCCTTGCCCTCGACAATCAGGTCGTAGCCTTCCTTCACACGCTCCCAGCGCTTGTCACGGTCCATGGCGTAGAAACGGCCAACGATAGAGGCAATGGCGGCATCGTTGTCTGAGCATACCTTGCTGACCTGCTCGATGAAGCCCTTACCAGAACGGGGGTCGGTATCACGACCGTCCATGTAGCAGTGAACGAACACTTGGTTCTTCAGACCGTATGCCTTACCAATCTCGATGAGTTTGAAGAGGTGGTCGAGGCTGGAGTGCACGCCACCGTCGGAAGTCAGACCCATCAGGTGGAGTTTCTTATTGTTCTCCTTGGCGTAGGTATAGGCAGCCTTTACCTGCGGGTTCTCCATGATAGAGCCATCCTTACAGGCACGGTTGATCTTTACGAGGTCCTGATACACGATGCGTCCGGCACCGATATTGAGGTGACCCACCTCTGAGTTACCCATCTGTCCGTCGGGCAGACCGACATCCTCACCAGAAGCCTGCAACTGAGAGTGGGCTGATGTTGCTGTTAACAGATCGAGGTAAGGTGTCGGCGTGTTATAAATAACGTCACCCTTACCGTGCTTACCGATTCCCCATCCGTCGAGAATCATCAAAAGTGCTTTCTTTGCCATAATCTTATTTCCTAATTTGAATGATACTTATCTAATTGGCTGCAAAGTTACGAAAAAACGAATGAAAAGCCAAATAAATTTGTGCCTTTCGCTTTTTTTTTCTATCTTTGCACGCAACTTGACGATACATTTACTTAATCTTAGGAAAATATGAACTATTCATTTCGGAAATTATTATGGTTGGTGTTATTTCTTGCTTGCTGGAGTCAGGCGGAAGCACAGTTGCCTAATGAGAAATTCGGTAAGCCTTCAAGTATGGAATGGGACTTTGTCGGATGGGGTAATGCGGTCAATGCTGACGCCATAATCCTGTGCAAGACCATGAAGGTGTCATATCAACTTTCTGACCAGGTGTTTAACTACAACCAGGCTGGTAATGAAATCAACTTGGACAATATACTGGAATTCAGTCCAAACCAGATTGATGAGAGTAATATCGTGGTGAATTATGAGGTCAGACTCCGTACTAAGATCCTAAAGCCAGAAGGAGCCAGGCATGCTGATATCGACATTACCTACTTTAATGCAGATACCGATAAGATGTTTATTCATGATGAATTGTCGGATCTGAAGATTAAGGTCTTCACCAAGAACGAGAAAGGGAAGGTGGAGAAAAAGACAGTCAACACGGATTCTTTTGTCAAGGAACGTCTTGATGCCAACTATATGGTCCTGCATGTGACGGTGCCTGATGTTCAGGCTGGCAGCATCATCGAATACCAATACGACATCACAAGTATCCGACCCGCATTCCTCTATGACTGGGCATTTCAGGAGTGTATACCGACGGTGCACTCAAAATGTGACATAGAGATTCCTGCTTTCATGCAGTTCAAGATGAATGTCCCCATCAACAAACTCATCAAGTCGGGTGTAGAGGCTGGCCATTTGACATACGATGCCAACAGGACTGACATGAAGAGGGCAAAGACCTGTGCCACGAACCATTATCTGATCACAGGTGACTATATTCTTCCAGAAGACCCGGTGATAGCCAACTTCACCAGTCAGATGATCTCGCCCAGGGTCACCCTGCCAGCGAACCTGCCGGAAGGTTGTACGCACCTTAAAATAAAGTAGGGAATCAGAAATCGAAACTTAGTTGTCCGTCACCTAAGAGATTGTAACTCTTACGGTGATAGGGTGTGATGCCGTATTGCTTGATAGCCTCGCGGTGTTTTTTCGTGGGATAGCCTTTGTTCGACAGCCAGTCGTATTGGGGGTATTCCTCGGCGAGATGGTTCATGTAGTCGTCCCGGTAGGTCTTGGCAAGAATGCTTGCTGCAGCGATGGAGAGATACTTTCCGTCGCCCTTGACGATGGTGGTGTGAGGGATTTGCTGATATGGCTTGAAACGATTCCCGTCAACGATGATGGCTTCAGGACGAATCTTGAGTTGATCCAAAGCACGATGCATCGCAAGAATGGAGGCGTTAAGGATGTTAATCTTGTCTATCTCCTCGGGTGTGACGATACCCACAGCCCAGGCGATAGCATCACGTTGGATAATCTCGCGCAACTGATAGCGACGCTTCTCAGTTAACTGTTTTGAGTCGTTGAGCAAGTCGTTCTGATAATCATCAGGCAGGATGACGGCAGCAGCATAGACACTGCCTGCCAGACAGCCGCGTCCGGCCTCGTCGCAGCCTGCCTCAATCTTTCCTTCGTAATAATGGCTTGCCAGCATATCGTCTATAAACAATCAACTTTAAACTATAAACAAAACAAGATTAAAACATCTTTGCCACGCGGCGGATGCCGGCTACGAGAGCATCAATCTCCTCTTTGGTATTATAGAGGGCGAACGAAGCACGTACGGTGCCGCTGATGCCTAAGCGGTCCATCAAGGGTTGGGCACAATGATGACCAGTGCGGACAGCGATGCCCAGACGGTCGAGTAGGGTACCCATGTCGAGGTGATGGATTGAGCCAACATTGAAAGAAACGACAGCATCTTTTAGAGGTGAGGGGTGAGAAGTGAGAGGTGAGAGATTACCTAGAGGGCCGTAAATGTGCATGTCGGGGATGGTCATCAACTGTTCTATACAGTAGCGGGTGAGTTCCTGCTCGTGCTGTTGGATATCCTCGAAACCGAGGGATTCGATATAGTCGATGGCTTTGGCGAGCCCGTGGGTGGCCACATAGTCGGGCGTGCCAGCCTCGAACTTGAAGGGCAGGCGCTCGAAGGTGGTCTTCTCCCATGTCACCTTGTCAATCATCTCACCTCCACCCTGATATGGTGGTAGTTTTTCGAGCCATTCCTCCTTACCATAGAGTACACCGATGCCTGTTGGACCGTACATCTTATGCCCGCTGAAAGCGAAGAAGTCGCAGTCCATCGCCTGCACATCCACCTTGAAGTGGGGAGCACTCTGTGCACCATCCACCATGACTGGGATGCCGTGCCCATGGGCAATCTTGGCAATTTGGGCGACAGGGTTCACGGTTCCGAGGACATTGCTGACGTGAGCGACGCTGATGAGTTTGGTGCGCTCTGTTATGCTTGCAGCGATGTCATCGCAGCCAACTAAGCGGCCATCGTCAGTGATAGGGATATGCCTGACGACGATACCACGTTTTTGGGCCTGCAACTGCCAGGATACTATATTCGAATGGTGCTCCATCTCCGTGACGAGCACTTCGTCGCCTGGTTGCATCTGACTTTCGCAGAAAGAACTTGCCACGAGGTTGATGGCTTCCGTCGTTCCACGGGTAAAGACTATCTCCTCTATCTTTCGGGCGTTGATAAACTCCCGCACCTTTTCGCGGGCCGCCTCGTGCAAATCTGTCGCCTGCTGACTCAGATAATGTACCCCACGATGCACGTTTGCATTCACATTGAGATACTCATCCCTCATCGCATCAAGCACACACAGTGGTTTCTGCGTGGTGGCGGCATTGTCAAGGTAGACCAGCGGCTTGCCATATATCTCCCTTGACAAAATGGGGAAATCAGCCCTTACCTTATTTATATCGTACATGAGAATTCGTATAATTCGTTGTTTACTTACAAAGCCTGCAACCAGCACATTTGTTCAACTCTCCACGGAAGCGCTTCTCCACCAGATAGTGGAGACGGTCGCGGAGTGGTTCGAGTTGCATATGGTCGATGACCTCGTTGATGAAAGCATTTTGCAGCAAGAGTTTGGCCTCGTCGAGGGAGATGCCTCTCTGGCGCATATAGAAGAGGGCCGCATCGTTGAGTTGGCCAACGGTAGAACCGTGAGCGCACTTCACGTCATCGGCGTAGATCTCCAGCATGGGCTGGGTGTACATACGGGCCTCTTTGGTAGCCGTCAGGTTCTGGTTCGTCATCTGCGAAGAGGTCTTCTGGGCACCGTGCTCCACGAGCACACGACCTGCGAAGGCCCCTACGGCCTGATCATCGAGAACATATTTATACAGTTCGTTCGAGGTGCAATGGGGCACATGATGGGTAATCAACGTATTATTATCCACATGCTGTTGTTTGTCGGCAATCACGCAGCCAAAGCACTGGCACTCGGCTCCCTCGCCAGAGAAAGTCAGGTCAAGTTTATTACGGGTAATGCCGTTGTGCAGGGTGATTACATTGTGGTTCACGCGGCTGTTGGCCTGCTGGTCGATATAGACATTACTTACACGTACATTCTTATAATGCGTCTCCTCCAGACAATAGAGGTCGAGAGATGCGTTCTCACCCACAAAAGCCTCAATGACCTGCGTAGCAAGGAAGTTACGGTCGTCGGCCGTATGGTCACAGAAAAGCATCTTCAGTTCTGCGCCCTCTTCGAGGATGATGAGCACACGGCGGTTCACCATGATATTTTGAGGTGAGAGGTGAGAGGTGAGAGGTGATAGAGCCTTCAGGATGTTGATGACCTGGATGGCACGATCGACCTTGACATTCTTAGGCACATAAATCAGCATGCCATCCTGGGCTAGCATTGTGTTCAGGGCTGTGACGGCATCGTCGCTGGTCTTGGCCAGACGGGCGTAGTATTTTTCGAGGAGTGAGGAGTGTGGAGTGTGGAGTGAGAATAGTTCTTGCATAGATCCCACGATTACCCCCTCCGGCAGTTTTGGAGTGGTATTAGGTATTCTCCCTCCATACTCCTCACTCCTCACTCCACGATAGAACGAGTCGTTCACCATGAAATAGAGGCTCGTGCTCAGATTTGGCACATCGCAGCGGAAAGCCTCATAGGGGTCGGCGGGTATCTGCAGGCGGTTGAGGTTCACGCCGTAGTCAGGAGCGAAGAGTTTCTGCATATCGGTATATTTATACCGTTCCACCTTCTTCGACGGGAAGCCCTGCCTGCGGAAGTCCTCGAAGGCCTGATCCCTAACGGCATTCATCGCCTCTGGGGCATGAGAGCATATCAACTCCCGCGCTTGCTCATAGAGGTCTATATATTGCTGTTCGCTCATTTTTCTTTCTGTTTACAGTTTACAGTTTACGGTTTACAGATGATTACCTTTGCGGGGGATACAGCCTCCAGTCATATCAACTGTCAACTGTAAACCGTAAACTGTAAACAAATTACTCTTCCCCAATCTCCTCCTTAATCCAATCGTAGCCATGTTCCTGAATCTGTTTGGCCAGTTCTGGGCCACCCGTCTTCACGATGCGGCCCTTGTAGAGCACATGCACGAACTGTGGACGGATCATCTCCAGCAGACGGTCGTAGTGGGTGATGACGATACACGAAGTCTCTGCCGTCTGGAGTTTATTCACACCTTCCGCCACGATCCGCATCGCATCGACATCAAGACCGGAGTCCGTCTCATCTAGGATACTCAGTTTGGGTTCCAGCATCGCCATCTGGAAGATCTCGTTGCGCTTCTTCTCGCCACCGCTGAAACCCTCGTTCACCGAGCGGTTGGCCAGTTTTGAGTCGAGTTCCACAATCTTCCGCTTCTCGCGCTGTAACTTCAGGAACTCGGCTGCATTCATCGGCTCCAGACCCTGATACTTGCGTTTCTCGTTGATGGCCGCCTTCATGAAGTTGGTCATCGACACGCCAGGTATCTCCACAGGATACTGGAACGAGAGGAAGAGTCCCTCGTGGGCCCTGTCCTCCGGCTTCATCTCCAGCAGGTTCTTGCCATTGAAATACGCCTCGCCCTCCGTCACCTCGTAGAGCGGATTGCCCACGAGCACGGCGCTCAGCGTCGATTTGCCAGAGCCGTTAGGCCCCATGATGGCATGCGTCTCACCATCGTTAATCACGAGGTCGATGCCCTTTAATATCTCTTTCTCGCCTATCTTGGCATGTAAGTTTTTAACTTCTAACATCGTGTCTGTCTGTTTTCAGGGTGCAAAGTTACCAAAAATTACGTAGATAACGAAATATTTTCTTCTTTATTAATGATTAGACCTCACTTCAATGTTCAATGACTCTGACGGTGATAATTCAGATAGATGCAATTGATGCCGTTCATGTATTTGTGGCTGATATTCTTGCACACTCTCGACAGGATGGCCCGTCGCATGTTATGGTCATCTAGATCCATAACCTCACTATCCGAATATTTGTAAATAGGATTTCTCAGGGGGCCTTTGCTCTTCAATAGCACCGTGAAGACTGTTTCCTTATCGATGATTCTCACATCGAAAGTCTCATCTGGTTTGCGGTCGGTATTGGTCTCCACGATTTCGTAGACCAGTTCTTCCAGTGCCATATCCACAGCCATGCCGTCCGGCAGTTCACAGGCCTCGATAAAGGGGCGCACCTGATTCAGGAACAGTTCGGCACCCTCGGCGGTATAAGGCACGGAGAACGTGACGGCCGGGTTCGATGGCACCGTGCTTTCCAATGTAGGCCAACTAAAGGTGGAGTTTTTACGGTGTACGACATACGCCATGGACACCATCACCAGCAGCAGGAGCCAGGCGGTGAAAGGCAGGATATACCAGATGAGTTGGGGTGTGTAGAGGGCCATGACGACAATAATGGCGATAGTACCCACATTAGTCACGACCTCTATCCAGCGGCATAATTTCTGATGTCCCTGCACAAAGTAAAGCACGCTCAGTGTCTCGGAGATGGCATTGGGCAGGAAGGCCAGACTCATCAGTCGGAACGGGGTGTGACTCGCTTCTATCAGGGTGTCGTCAGCGCCGAATATCCTTGCCAGCACATCAGGGAAGAGGAAAATGAGCAGGCTCACCACCAGCATCACCGTAATCAACAGGCGGAAGATGCGCCGCGTGAGAATGCGGAAACTGTCGAAGTCTTCTTCGCCCAACAGGATACCGCCGATGTTGGTGATGGCGGTGTTAGAGCCGGATAAGGCCAGCATGCAGAAACTATTGACCTGGAAATAGATCGTAAAGATATACATGCCGTCAGCACCCAGTTTCCCCACTACCAGCGAGTTCATGGTAAAGGCCAAGGCGGGTGCCATCAGGGCCGATATAAGCATGGGAAGGCCGATGGAGAAGCACTCACGATATTGCTTGATGCTGCATATCTTCTCTGGGCGCCTGAGACGGAATATCTTACTGTTCTTGCGCATATAGCCCACCAGCGAGGTGAAGGCGAGCAGATTGCCGAGTGCTGAGGCAACCGATGCACCAACCATGCCCATGTCGAACACGCCGCAAAGCAGCAGGTCGAAAATGACATTGAGTATCTGGGAGATGACGATACGTCGGGTGATGAAGCGCGGACTGCCGTTGGTGATGATGTAGGAGATGGGCACACCGCAGACGGCTGCTATGAAGATGGCGAACATGTCGGCATGAATATAGGGCTTCAGCATGGGCAGCAGCCGTTCGTCGGTGGTAATAAGGCCAGCCACTATGTCGAGGAAAGGCAATATAAGGGCGATGACCAACAGCGTGGAGAAGATGACATAGTACAGGTGGTTATTGAACACCTGGTTCACCTTGTCGTAGTTCTGGGCACCAATGCCTCGGGCGCTCAGGTACCTGGCGCCTGCACTCATTATGCCGATGATGATGAACATACAACTTGCGATAGGCTGCCAGATACGGACCACCGACAGCGCATCGGGCGAAACGATATGAGTCACCACGATGGAGTCTGTCATACCACCCAACTGGACCATCAGGGCCGACATGACGGTCGCCAGGAAGAACGACCCGAACATGTTCTTCAAGACATATTCATTACGCTGTATCATCTTCTTTCAATCTATAAACTGCCACACC
>ONPM01000088.1 GCA_900319715.1 uncultured Prevotella sp. | reverse complement strand
CACGCAAGAGCCCATCTTCATGGCATTGCCTGCCACGGTCTCGTTGAAGTTCGTGTTGGTCACCACAAACGACACGCCCTGCTTGGCGTAGTCGGCAGCGTCGGTACCCACTCCCAGGTGGAAGTCGGGATTGCCCACATATTCCTTCAAGGCTTTGTAGTCGTTCAGATAGGCATATTCTGCGGAACTGCCAGGACGCACAGTCTCGAAGTTTCTGTCGAACTCATCTGCACACGAAGCCATGAGCATGGCTCCGAGTGCTAAAATGATATATTGCTTTTTCATTGTCATTACGTTTTAAGCATTACTGTTTATAGACTGGTGAAAACTCTTGAACATTTACGCCACTACGCTGCCAGACCATCCTCTCATGAGTGGAGAATTTGTGTGGAAGGTTATGAATATCCTCACCAAAGTCAAGAGAATAGTCTAGTTCCATACCATCTCGGTCTTTGTCACCCCAAGCCTTCTTCTCGGAATTGTCTCCCCAAGAGCCGTTACCTGTTGCAGTCGCACCCTCTGTCAGAGAAGAGATAGAACATCTTTCGCTGCCATCGAAGACCAGATGAAGATCAGCTGTGAGAATAGTATCCTTTTCTACTTCTTCCCATTGATTCTTTGTTTTATTCCATTCTTTCTTCCACCACTTGCTCTGGTAAGAAACGGTGTAAGCGCAGCTATTCAGAGACTTAGACCTGATCTCTTTGGGCTGGGCATGCTCTATGTCAGCAGTAGAGGTTGTGCCGTGGGTAAGCCAGAAACCAGAGTACTTGTTCTGGAACTTCACGCAGTAGAGCACATAGTCCATGGGCTTGACGTCCCAGACGGAAGCATCGGTGCGCGAGCCCGACTGTCCCTCGATGAACGAACCGGTGAGGATCTTGCCGAAGCCGGTCTGGCTGGTGATGACTAGCGGAATGACGTAGGTAGTCGTTACGGCCTCGGGATCGGCGAAGAAGTCTTCGGTGAGTTGCACTTCTATCGAGCCGTTCATCGTGCCGTTGAAGTTCATTGTCGTGGTCGAGAGATGATAGTAACTGCTCGGCATGGCCTTCACTGGGGTGATACCGTCGTCGAAATAGAGATTGTCACAGAGCGACTCGTCAACAGCCACCGTCACACTGCCGTTAGAACCTCCGTAGCCTGAAGGCAGACCGCCGAAGGTGGCCTTGATCTGGCACTTGTGGTTCCAGTCGTACTGTGTCACGTCGTATTCATCATCACCTAATACGATGGTGCGTACAGGGTACTGATAGGGGAAATAGACCGTCGAGCCTCCCTCATATCCAGGGAACTCCTTGTCGCCGCTCTTGCAGGACCAGAGGCTGCAAACGAGTCCGATTCCACAGAGGAATGTTAATATATTACGTTTCATATCGTCTTTACTTTTTAGTTTTACATTGTTTCTTGATTACCAACCTTCATTCTGGCTGAGGTTGCTCCACTTTCTGACTTCGGTATAAGGGATAGGACCGTAGTACATGTAGTTCTGGAAACTACGTCCCTCCACGTCGATGGGGTTGAAGATCAGGGCACCATCGGCACCTGTGGTGATCTGCATACCCTTGGCTGTCTGGTTCAGGTCTGCCTGCCAGCGGCGGAGATCCCAGAAGCGGTGGTTCTCGAAGCAGAGTTCCAGACGGCGCTCGTTGCGGATGAGTTCGCGCATCTTCTCCTTGCTCTGGGCGCACTCCTCGAGGTAGGGGTCGTTGCTGCCACCTACACCAGCACGCTGGCGGATGGCCTTGATGACATCATAGGCGGAGAAGTTGGCACCGCCGACATTGGCCTTCGGGCCCTGTGCCTCGTTAGCAGCCTCGGCATAGTCGAGGAAGATTTCGGTGTAGCGGATGCGGGCACCGAAGTGGCGCTTGTTGGCAGCGGGATTCAAGTTCACATCGCTGCGGAGCAGTTTGCGCAGATAGTAACCTGTGACGGTAGACTGTCCAGACTCGTGGTTGATGCCATCGAGGTTGGCGGGGTCGTCGTCAGTGGTGTTGATGACGTTGTTCTTAGCACCAATGGTGGCACCATTGACAACGATATACTCCTGCAGGCGGGGGTCACGGTTCTCGTAGGGATTCTTGGGATCGTAGCCCGAGTTGCTGTCAGAGATAGGATAGCCGTTAGCCATGGGGAAAGCGTCGACAAGGTTCTGTGTGGGGTTCACACGGCCCTTACCCTTCAGCGAGGGAGGATAGTTGTCGTCCTCGAAACTGTGGGTGTCTTGCACCACGCCGCGCCAGCAGATCTCTGCGGGGTCGGGATCGTCGAAGCCGAAACTCTCAATCATTGTCTTGTCGTTGAACCAGCGCCAGCCTTCTGGATCCATACCCTCTATGCCACCGACATTTCTCAGCGAGGCAGCAGCAAACTGGGCGGCCTGCTCATAAGTCATGGCACCAGCAGAGGCATAGGCAGGAGAGGCGGCAAAGAGAGCCACCTGAGCCTTGATGGCTGCAATCATGCGGGCGTCGATCTTACCACGCTGCAGGTTGCCGAAGGCACGGTTGTAGTCTCCGTCAGTACCACCTATCTGGACGTACTTGGCAGGCACATTGCCCGCACTGACGTCGCCGTACTCCTGAGGCAGATACTTCAGGGCCTCGTCGAAGTCGGACATGATCTGGTCAATACACTCCTTGAACGTGTTACGGGGCAGGTCGAAGTCTGAAGCACCATCCTCAGAGGCCAGGTGAATGGGCACACCCATCAACTGTCCGCCAACCATACCGCAGTGGGCACGGAGGAGGTAGAAGAAGTGGAGACCGCGAAGGGCATAGGCATTACCTTTGTAGTTGTCCTTGTGCATCTCGTTGAGGGCTTCAGAAGAGTAGTCCCAACGTACCTGGTCTGCATTCTCCAGGAAAAGGTTCAGATACTGGATGGCATGGTAGCGGGTCTCCCACTGGTTGATGGGATTGTTCTGCGACGTCCAGATGCCCTGGGCTGCCATCTTCTTGTAGTTGTTGTTGATGTCGTTAGAGACGGCATTGTCAGTAGCCACATCCGTCATGTTGGCAGGATTCTCCTCGTAGGGCAGCACCAGATTGGCGTTGTCCATGATGCCACGGGCAAACTGAGGGTCTGTATACATCTGCGAGATATCCTGGTTGTTCTCAATGGCGGGCTCAAAGAGGTCGTCGCAGGCCGTGAGTGCCACTGTCGCTACACTGAATAGAATAATATTCTTAAGTTTCATATCTATAATCCTTTTAGAAGTTAGAACGTTACTTTTGCACCAATGTTGTAGAAACGTGACTGAGGTGCATCGCCTACATTCATTTCCAGAATCTTACGCTCCTTGGCCAGTGTCAGCAGGCTGTTTCCGCTGAGGTAGACAGACAGGGCCTTGACGATACCGTTGCCGATGATGGTCTTTGGGAAGTCGTAGGTCAACTGCACCTTGGCAAGGTCGAAGCGCGAGGTAGAGTAGATCCAGAAGTCAGAGTTAGTGTTGTTATTGGCACCGCTCTGAGTGGTCAGACGGGGATAGGTGGCGGTAGCAGCGGTCTCTGGTGTCCAGCGGTCGCGGACAGCGGCAGAGTACTTGTTCTCACCAGAGATCCACCAGTAACTGTTGCTCTTGAAGGCATGGCCGCCAAAGCCGCCGACACCGAGCATGAACAGCGTGAAGTTCTTATACTTGAAGGTGAGGTTCACACCCAAGGTCATCGGGGCGCCATACCAGCCGCCCTTGCCCAGGTCTACCTGGTCCTTCCCGTCGACGATACCGTCACCATTCTGATCCTTGTATTTCAGGTCACCAGGCTTGATGGTACCACCCAGTGCAGGCTGGGGAAGCGAAGCGAGTAGTTTGCCGTCCTCACCGAAGTCTGACTGCTGGTAGAAGCCGAGACACTCATAGCCCCACAGGGCGTCGAGGGCCTTGTCCTGACGATACTGATAGGCATCGGCATAGCCGTCGTCATCGCGCTGAGTGGCCTTCGTGGTATAGTAGGTCATGTTGACACCACCCTCGAAGCCGAAGTCACCGAAGTTCTTCTTATACTTGACGGCGAGGTCGAAGCCTGAACGCTGGTCCTTATTGTAGTTCAGGTATGGCAGGAACGATGACTCGGGGTAGTACACCTTGAAATAGTTCGGCAACTGGTTGGTAGCGGTGATGATGCCACCGTCCATCACGCTGCGGAAGAAAGAGGCGTCGACACTCAGGCTACGCTCCAGCAGTTCGGCGTGGATCGAGGCTGAGATCTCGTTGCGCTTGATGAAGGCGAGGTCGTCATTGCCACCTCGACGGGACTGTACGAGGGAGAAGCCTGTCAGACCGTTCCAGTCGAACCAACCACCACTCTGGTAGGTACCGAGGTACATGTAGTAGTTCTCGATGTCGAGGTCAGTCTTCAGGCTGCTGTAACTGGCGCTGATGGTCAAGTTGTCGAAGATGCCGCCCTGCATAAAGTTCTCCTTGGCGATGTTCCAGCCGAGGGTGAATGAGGGAGAAACGGCTGAGCGGTGACCTTCTGCGAGTTTGGCTGTCCAGGGCATAGCCAGAGCAGCATCGAGATAGTACTTATGAGCGTAGTTGTATGATACCATGGCGCCGAGGTTGGCGTTGCTGATACGGTGATACTGTCCTGACTTCGTGGTCTGATAGCCATTGGCCACAATCATGGCGCTCACATTGTGTACGTCGGCAAACGTACGGTTGTAGTCGAAGTGGGCATTGAAGGTGATGGTCTGGTTGTCTGAAGAGCCACCAAGGTTCTGCACGCGGCTCGAGGGTCATATAGTCGTTGTTGTACGACAGGTTGTAACTAGTCTGATAGTCCACAGCCATGAGAGCATGGAAACTCAGGCCCTTCAGTACGGAGCGGAGGTCGATATTCAGACCCGCATCAAACTGGAACTGGCGGCTCACCCACGTGTTCTTACCTGCTGCATAGTAGTCGGCGAAGATGTTCGTCCAGTCAGAACTGGTGCTACCGCCTGCGAGGAAATACTTTCCATCGATGATATTGGCAGACGAAGCTATGGCATTCTTGGGCTGTACAGCATTAGGATCGATATAGGAGATGGGGATCAGCGGAGCCACACGGTTCGGACGCCAGCGGGCAGCCATGTCCCAATAGTCGAGTGTGACCGTCTGACCATTCTGCTGCTCCGTCTGCTTGGAAACGGCAGAGCGTGCGTTGTAAAACGTTGCATTGGCATTGATGTAGGCACCGATGTACTCGTTGATGCGCACGTCCACGTTACCACGGGCATTGAAGCGGTCAGTATAGTTGTTCTTGGCCTCGCCGAAGTCGACGAAGTCACCAAAGCGATAGTAACTCACGTTGCTGTAGAACTTGGCGCGGTCGTTACCACCTTCAATCTCCACGCTGGCATCCGTACGGTTGTAAGCCTTCGTGACATAGTCTGAACTGTAGAAGTCCACATCCGGATAGCGGTACAGGTTCTGACGGCTGCTGAAGTTGTAGATTTGCTCTGGAGAATAGAGGGGTGACAGTCCATCGTTCACACGGGCCTCGTTGTAGAGGGTCATGTACTCGGCCGAACTCAGGTACTCAGGATAGGCCTTGGCCACATGCCAGCCTGTGTTGGCACGTACCTCCACCTTCAGACCGTTGTTCACGCGGCCTCGCTTCGTGGTGATCATGATCACGCCCTTGGCAGCGCGGCTGCCATAGAGCACCACTGCCTGGGCTCCCTTCAGAAAGGTGACTTCCTCAATCTCGGAAGGCAGTACGTTGTTGGCGTCACGGGGTACACCGTCGATAAGTACGAGTACCGGATCGGTGACGCTCGACTCAGTGAAGCCCCACATCGAGGCACCGTTGAATCCAGCCACGTAGCCCTGCATGTTGTCAAGACTATACGTGTTGTAGTTCTTGTCCATCAGGTCTCTGTAGTTCAGACTGGAGACACCACCCATGATGTCTTCCTTGGCCACCTTGCGGAAAGCCACTTGCACCTGGGCAGAGTCAGCAGCATCTATCTGTGCTTCGACAGGCATTGCTGTCGTCAGAGCCAGGAGAACTGACAGTATGATATTTTTATTCTTTTTCATATCTTATTATGTTCTTATGTTCTTATGTCTAAAAAAACATGTTCTTGTTCCTCTGTCGAAAAACCATGTCCTTCTGTCTACCATCCTGGATTCTGCGGGAACTCAGAATAGAGGTAAACCTCTTTCTCCTTAAACGGCAGCAGATAGTGCTTTGTACCGAACTTGCGCTCCAAGATGACGGTCTCGCTCCATCCGGTCACCTCAGCATCACGAGGATCCTGCTTGGCGTAGTCGAAGTTGCCTACGCGCTTGAACTCCTGACGGGTCTTGATGTTGAAAGGATACTCAGAGAGGAGCAGCCAGCGCTGCAGATCCTGCCAGCGGAAGCCCTCGAAGGCCAGTTCACAGGCACGCTCACGACGAACCTCGTCGATGAACTTCTTCTGATCAGCCGCGAACTTCGAAGCCACATGGCCAGCACCTACACGGTCGCGGAGCACGTTGATGGCATCTTCAGCCGTACGGCCACAGTTGGCCTGGAAGCCAGCACCACTCGCGGCAGCACCTGCCTCGGCATAGAGCAGATAGATATCGGCCACACGCATGTAGGGCAGATAGGTCTGAAGGGCACCACCCCAGTTGTACATACCGTCGAACTTGTTGCACTGGTGGGGAACGAGTTTCTGGCAGAAGTAACCTGTGCGGCTGCCGTTGGCGTCACGCTCGGGATTGCCTGTGGGCACCATGTTACCGCCTGTGTACATCTCTAGATACTGGTAGATGGCACTGGGAGCATCGGCACCAGAGGGCTTCGTGTTGAGGAACTGGAAGCCGTCGAACATAATATCGTGATAGAAACGGGGGTCACGGTCCTTGAACGGGTGAGTGGGGTCGAAACCAGACTCCGGGTCGTCCAGGGGCAGACCGTTGGCCATACCGTAGGCATAGTTGATGTAGTTGGCTGTAGGCATGTGGATGATGGCGTCGTGCTCGACGAGGTTGTCTACCTTCGGACCCCACAGTTTTGCGAAGTTCCAGTTACTTCCGTTGATGTCGGGCATCGGACCACGCATGATAGCCTCCACGCTGCCTGGCATCTTCCAACTCTGACCAGTGGTACGGAAGATGTCGGAGAAGTTACTCTTCGAACCCTTGGCGGCCACATGGTCGTAGATACCATAACTCGGACGGTTCTTGGCGTCGTCAGCAGCATAGTTGTATTCAGCCAGCGAATAGGGTGTTGCACCGCTCTCGATGTGCTCGATAGCCTCGCCTAAGGCCTCACCGGCTCTCCTGGCCAGTTCGGCATTATACTTATAAGTGTTGCCGTTGGTCGAGGCACCTAACTGGGCACCCAGTTCATTCAACGGGGATGCTGCCCAGAGCAGCACCTTGCCTAAGTAGCCGAGGGCACAAACCTTGGTGATGCGGAGGTCGTTCTTACCCAGTGTCTTCTTACCGATGGTGCTGTTGTCCCAGTTGTCAGGCAGCAGGTCGGCAGCGGCACGGTAGTCAGCAGCGCACCTCTCTGCGCACTCACGGAACGAGAGGCGTGGCAGGGTGAAGGTGCTGTCAGCGGGCAGTGAGTGATCCAGATAGGGGATACCGCCCCACCACTCCATCTGCTGGTGATGCCACCAGGCACGGAAGAAGAGCAACTGACCTTTGATGAAGGCCTTCTCTTCCTTCGTGGCGTCAACGAGTTTGTCCAGGTTCTCCAGACCGAGGTTGGCCTTACGGATACAATACCAGGCGTGGCCATTCAGTGAGTGAGCGAACTTATCCGTCGAGTTGGGGTCAGAACCAGGACGGTTCAGCCAACTCTGCTGTCCACCCTTGTCACCCTCGTCATACCAGTGACGGTAGTCGCCCAGGTCGAAATGGTGCGTTACGTGTGTATCACCCAGTCCGGCATTCATGATCTCATCTTCACCCCAGTTGAAACTCGTACACCAATAGCACGACTCCTTGTTGGGGATACAGTTGTAGATCTGCTCTACAAATCCCTCGAAATTGGTGAAGTTCTTGAAGGCAGTCTCAGGATTCACATCGGAGTCAGGCGACTTGTCCAGATAGTCCGAGCAGGACGTCATCCCAAAAGTCCCTAATAACCCTAAGAACCCTATCACACCTAATTTATATATATATATCTTTTTCATTGTTTCTGTCTTATGTCTAAAAAACATCTTCTTATGATCTTCTGTCTACAGGTTGAACCTCAAGCCGAAGTTGATACGTTTGAACGTCGGATAAGCACCGTTTCCGGCCGTGTGGTTACCACCGAAGTTAGACTCACGGTCGTCAGGCATGCGGGTCCAGAGCCAGAGGTTGTTACCACTGACGAAGACCTTCAGGCTCTTCATGCCGATCTGGCGTACCCAAGGCTGCGTGAAGGTGTAGGCCACCTCGACGTTCTTCAGACGGATATAGGAACCGTCGCAGAGGTACTGTGTACCATGATAGAGTTTGTCGTTGCCAAGTTTTGCGTTGAAGCGCGGGGTCACATATTCGGCATTCTGATGATCCACGCTCCACCAAGTGCCCTGGTCGTAGACGTTGGCGAGCATCACGTCAGAGAAACTGACCATCGTCACATCACGGGTCACGTTCGTCACACCATAGAACTGAGCGAAGCAACTGAAGCCCTTCCACTCAAATCCGATGGTAGCGTTATAGGTGTTCTCGGGGAAGCCAGCGTAGCCGTAAGGCACCTGGTCTGCCACGTTGTCGACAATACCGTCACCGTTGAAGTCGGCGATATAGTAGTCACCAGGCAACTTCATACCGTCGTTGGAGTCGTACTTTGGCGAACCGTAGATATCGTCATAGTTCTGCATCATACCCTTGTCGAGGAAGGTACGCACCTGATCGATAGGATAGCCAGCCTCCTTACGATAGGCGGGATAGAGAGCGGGGTCGTCTTTACGGATCACCTCGTTCTCAGAGTGGGTCATGCTCATGTTGGCCCAGAGGCGCATCTTGTTGGGGAATACCTTGTTGAAGCGCACCTCGATCTCATAACCGTGGGTCTTCACCTCACCGAGGTTGGCTGTAGGAGGCGTCTGTCCGAAGTAGGCAGGCACAGCACGGCCGCTACCGCCCACGAGGATGTCCGTACGCTTGTCGCGGAAGATCTCGACAGCACCAGCCAACAGACCACCGAAGAGTCCGTAGTCGATACCGAAGTTGAACTTCTTCACCGTCTCCCAATGTACGTTGGGGTTACCCACTGTGGCCTCACGGTACCACTTGTAGGGGTTGTCGCCACCGCCCTGTGTCACGTCGAGGGTCGACTGTCCGCCGTAAGCCCACTGCGACATATACAAGAAGCGGTCACCCACGTTGTCGTCTCCGATTTCACCGTACGAGGCACGGAGTTTCAGCATGTCGATGATTTTCTTCTCACGCAGGTATTTCATGAATGGCTCCTCACTGATCATCCAGCCGATAGCGCCTGACTTGAAGAAGGCGAAGCGGTTGTCGGAAGAGAACTTCTCAGAACCGTTGTAGGCACCATTGAACTCCAGGAAGTATTTGTTGTCATAGGCGTAAGTGGCACGGAAAACCCAGTCCTCACGTACGCTGGGGATCATAGAACCCCAGGCTGTCTCCTGACGGGCAAACACACCCATAGCGGTCACGTCGTGCTTGCCAAAGGTACGGCCCCAGTTCAACTGCACCTGATAGTTCAGGTTACGCGTCACACTCGTCACGCGACCGTTCTGCGTGGACCACGAGTTGTCTGACGGCACGAAGTCGAAACGGTCGTAGGCCTCGTAGGGCTGCTGATAGGTCGTAATACCCGTCTGCGGGTCAATCCACTTGTTCTGTGTACTGTGATAGAGGTCGTTGATACCGCGCTCACCCTCTCTGAAGTTGTTGTCCCAGGAAATCATACCGCGAGCCGCCAGGCCCTTGGTGATGAAGTCCAGTTTCTGCTCTAGCACGAAGTCGGTGTTGATGCGCGTGGTCGTCACATATTGCGTACCGCCGAGCGACACCGTCTGGGCGGCGTTACTCACGTTGGTCGAACCAGGCAGGAAGCCCCACGAGCCGTCTGCGTACTTCGGCATGAAGACATCCGGTGATATATTATACACACCAGCCCACTGCTGAGAGATCTGCCAATCGTTATCGCCGATGTTGTTCCACGGCGTCATCTGCTTACCGTTCGATCCTGCGATGTTCATCTTCAGCACCGTGGTCTTCGTCACGTTGAAGTCAAGGTTCGAACGGACGTTCACGCGCTTGAAGTCATAGCCGGTGGGATAGGTACGGTTGTTGCCGAAGTCCTTATACAGGTCACCCTCGCTCACGAAGTCGACGCTTGCGAAGTATTTCACGTATTTAGTACCACCGCTCACGTTCAGGTTGGCATTGTACGACATCGTGTAGTCCTTGAACAACGCTTTCTGCCAGTCCACGTTCGGATAGCGCTCCGTAATCAGGTTACCCAGTTCGTCCTTGGCCGTGGGGTCCTGGTTGCGGTAGTTCTCGATGAAACTCATCGGACGGATATAGGCCCAACTCTCTGGGGTCAGGTTCAATTCGTGCTCGATCACCGTGTTACGGGCTACCAGGGCATTGTAGGAATCGTACTTGTCCGGCAACTTGGAGGGGATCTTCATGATGGCGTTGGCCGATACGTTGATCTGAGCCTTACCCTCGGCACCACGCTTCGTGGTAATCAGGATCACACCGTTAGCACCCTTCACACCGTAGACAGCCGTGGCAGAGGCATCCTTCAGCACGGAGATGGTGGCTACCGACTGGATATCGACACTCGACATCGGACGCTCGATACCATCCACCAGCACCAGCGGCTCGGAGTTGTTCCACGACGAGGCACCACGGATCTGGATCTTCGGTTCCTCTTCACCAGGCAGACCTTGGGAGGCTGTTGTGATCACACCAGGCAAGTTACCCGTCAGGGCGGCACCGATGTCGGTGATACCTGCGGCACGCTCCAGCACCTCACCTGTGGTCTGCGTGATGGCACCCACCACAGAGGCTTTCTTCTGCTGGCCGAAACCTACGACAATCACTTCCGAGAGTTGGGTGTTGTCACTCAGCGTCACGTTGAATGTACGCTGCTTGCCCACCTTGAACTCACGGGTGTTCATTCCCACATACGAGATGACGATGGTCGACGCCTCGGATGGGACACTCAGGGTGAAATTACCGTCAAAGTCCGTCACCGTACCTACCGCGGTATTTCCCTTAATCACAACGGAGGCTCCTATCAAGGCCTCTCCGTTCGAGTCGACAACTGTTCCCTTGATGGCAATGCCCTGAGCCCACGCCGTAGCGCACATCAGGAGCATCAACGACAATGCCGACCAGCGGCATTGCCGATTTGCCCATGGTAGGACAGTTCTCACAAAACTAGTTAATTGCTTCATTTTACTTTGATTTTGATTCAAAATTTTCGGGCGCAAAGGTACTAATATTAAATAATATTAAGTTTACGTTTCATAACATAAAGTTTTTCGTCGCCCTCAACATCGCTGCCGTGTTACAAACGATAAAATATTTGTTACTTTTGGAAAATAACCTCCTGCCCCTCTGACCATATCAAAACAAAGGGACGAGCGCTTTGCTCATCCCTTTTTCAAATGCCTGAGATAGTCCTTGCTGTCACATAAGGCGTCAACGTCACTCATGCTAGGTATCAGAACGACCCTAGCCTGATGAGCGTAGAACCCTGGCGACCCAGTTGTACGGCATAGACACCACGACTGAGGCCTGCGAGACTGACAAATCCCTGGTTGATAACGCTTTGGCGCACGGCAACACCTGAGATGTTATAGATGGTTACTGCGGTGCCTTCCTCGGCTCCCTCTGCATAGAGACGACCATCGGCTACACGGAACGAGACACCCAGAGGCTGATGCTGGCTAAGGGCACTGATGCCTGTCGCAAGTCCAAGCACATCCAACAGTCCGGCATATGCGTCAATGATACCTGCTCCTGAATGGTTGTTAGGAACGTCCTCAATAGGCTTTGCCGTACGGCGTATGACGGCCAGGACATCGTCAGGAGTCAACTGAGGTTTGGCTTGCAGCCATAGGGCAACGATACCAGATACGACAGGCGAAGCCTGAGAGGTACCGAACTGACAGACCCATGTCTCTGTGGCATCACTGCCGGCGATGGGCTTGGTCTCAACAACATCATCCCCATTCTTCTCGTAGTAACAGTTGCCAGACGAGATACTGCTACCGGGAGCCGATACATCGGGCTTTGTACGACCATCCCATGTGGGACCACATGCTGATGAATTGGCCATGACTCCCGTCACAACATCAGTCACCTTCTCACCATTTTCATTTACATAGTACTCATTTGGCAACACCTGATTACAATAATTGCCAACTCCGATAACGTTAGGGAAGGCAGCAGGCAGTGCTACCGTATAGGCATTTGACTGGGTGCAGCCCGTTGTAGGAGTATAACTTTGAGGAATGGCGGCTGCGGAATAGTACTCAAATCCCGCCGTACTTATGGCTTCCATGCTGATGCTGAAGGCCATTATACTTCCGGCCTTTGGTGTCAGAATCATCTTATAGATATGCTTACCGTCAGGGGCATCGTCGAGTTGCATACAACTGGCAGTATAGGTCTCGCAGTCTACAGAAGGGAGCATACCATTTTTCATATCGGCAGTGTTGAAGTCTATCTTCCTGGCAGTGCCATCCTTTGGCAGTACGTTAGCGCGGAGTGTAATGCTGCCAGTTGTCCGCCATAGCATTTCGACGGGCATAGGCTGCGATTCACTGGTCAGTTCCATCGAGACATTCTGATTATTGCCTGAGTTGAAATAGGAATTGGCCCCTCCTTCATTGCCATTAGCAGACACGATGATGCGACCTGGTCCCGTCAACCGCCCCACGGCTTCTTGGAACAGTTTGATTTCGGTAGAGAAGCCAGTATTTATGCCTAGGCTGATGTTGACGACTAAAGGTTTTTGTTGCTCGATGGCAAAATCCATCATGTTTTTAATGGCTACCACCATGCCGTCACTGTAGGCACCATAGCGATCCTGGCTAAAGGGATTAACGTTGAATTCTGCAAAGAGAATATCACTTTCCGGCGCCATACCACGATAATGGCCATCGGCAGATCCGCGTCCAACAGCGATGCCTGCCACGTGGCTGGCATGATTGGTTTTTCCCAATGCATATTTTGATGAATAACTGAACTTGCGCGCTACGATGGCAGCGGGGTCTGTCAGAACGACAGCCGTCGAACTCTGTCCGTCAGCAGTGGGGTCCAAGTCCCACACCTTGATGAAGCGTGGCTGGCCATTAGCGTCCAGGAAAGTAGGATGGTTATACTGGATACCACCATCCAACACACCCACTAAAACATTCTTGCCTGTGTAAGCCTGCGTCAGCGGACTCTGCCCGTCAGCAACGGGAGCCATATTGACATGCTTACGGACATCGTCCAGGCACAAATGGAAGCCGCCCTCTTTCTCCATACGGACTACACGCTCGTCAGCAGCAGCGGCCTGCAACTGTTTCAAGGAGATGTTCACCACGCCAATGTTGCCCAGGTCGGCAATCAGTATCATGCCGTAGTCGGCACAGACGGCAGGCAACTGCCGTGCCTCTGCCACCTTCATCAGCACACTAATGCTATCATCGGATGTAGCACCGCGTGTCATAGACGGTACGGGGGAATTCAACATTTCACGCAGACCACCTGAGAGTTTGAAGGTCTGTGCGCTAACATGTACTGATGCTACCGTCACTATGACGGTTATCATCCATCGGAATCTTTTATCCATAATCTTAAATAGTTTGGTGTTGTCAGTCAAAATAGTCATATTAATAATATTC
Source organism: uncultured Prevotella sp. (assembly GCA_900319715.1). Taxonomy (GTDB): domain Bacteria; phylum Bacteroidota; class Bacteroidia; order Bacteroidales; family Bacteroidaceae; genus Prevotella. The sequence goes on along the minus strand of ONPM01000088.1, from coordinate 1,527 downwards.
AGGTGCAAAAATAAGGAAAATAAAAGAATTATGCAAGGAATAAAGATAAAAAAGTAAAGATTACCTGCCCAAGTCCTGACGGTAAAGGAGAGAGCCTGAGGCAGATTATTAGTGAAACTGCGTTAATCTTCCATAATCGTTTTGATATGTCAAAGATAATATATATCTTTGCAATCGATTATCAACTAACATCATAATGAAAAGAACTCTATTGTCAACCATTCTGCTATGTGCCAGCATAAGTCTGATGGCGCAGCAGCCCTTTGGTTCAGGGAAAATCAAAATCACGAAAGTAGCGCGGAATGCCATCCGCGTACAGTACACAACAGACGAGGCAAAGGCCAACGATCTACCAGACTGGCTCTACGTGAAGCACGGCGAGGTGGAGCGACAGGACATCAGTTTCAAAGTGGACGCCCAACAGCAGACGCTCACCGTCAGCGACAAGGGAGGCCAGCCTGTGTTCAAGGCAACGCAGCACCAGCTCATAGACGGTCAGGCAACGCTCGCCTTCGACTCACCAGAAGACGAGTTTCTCTTCGGCCTTGGACAGTTCCAGGACGGCTACAGCAACGTGCGTGGCCTCTCGCGACGGCTGACGCAGGTGAACACCCAGATTTCAATCCCTATGCTGCTTTCAAGCAAGGGCTACGGCCTGCTGTGGAACAACTACGGCATGACGGAGTTTAACCCGTGCAGCCAAAGCGTGCGACTGATGAAGGCAGAAGGGGAAGGCAAGAAGGAGGAAGTAGATGCGACGAGCACAACAGGCAACAAGAAAGAGGTGCGCGAGCGGCATATCTTCGAGGCAACGCTCAACATCGCTGAGGCCGGCAACTACGCTCTGCTACTCGACGTGGGACAGAAGATGGCACGCCGACATAACCTCTGCATCGACGGGGTGCCCGTGATTGAGATACAGAACGTCTGGCTGCCACCCACGGCCTCGAAGATCGTGTTCCTTGATGAGGGACGCCACACGCTGACAGCAGAACTGACGAAGGACGACCAGCCAACGGTGTATTATAATAAGGTGAACAACGAGACGGTGCTTCGTTCGCCTGTTGCAACGGCTGTGGACTACACCGTGTTCGTAGGCACACCTGACGAGATTATCGCTACCTACAGGGAACTGACAGGGCCGTGCCCTGAGATGCCGAAGTGGGCGCTGGGCTATATCCACTGTCGCGAGCGTTTCCATTCGTCTCAGGAGATTCTCGAGACGGCCAACCGCTTCAAGGCTGAGCAGATGCCCGTGAGCATGCTCGTGCAGGACTGGCAGTGGTGGGGCAAGTACGGCTGGAACGCGATGAAATTCGATGAGACCTACTATCCTGACCCCAAGGCACTGACAGACAGTCTGCACAAGATGGATATACGACTGATGCTCAGCGTGTGGTCGAAGATCGACAAGAACTCAGAGGTGGGTAAGCAGATGGAGCACGACGGATACTATATCCCGGGAACGGACTGGATAGACTTCTTCAACCCCGACGCTGCTGCCGCCTACTGGAAGAACTTCAACGA
>ONPM01000085.1 GCA_900319715.1 uncultured Prevotella sp. | reverse complement strand
CTCGTTTATCGTGCTGGCGCGCTATATGCAGATTATCTCCGACGAGATGATCGCCGAGTACCCGCACCACATCATCAACATCCACCACTCGTTCCTGCCCGCCTTCATCGGTGCGAAGCCTTACCATCAGGCCTACGAGCGCGGAGTGAAGATCATCGGGGCCACTTCGCATTATGTGACCGCTGAACTGGATGCCGGCCCTATCATCGAACAGGATGTGACGCGCATCACGCATAAGGACACGCCGGAGAGTCTGGTGCTGAAGGGCAAGGACCTGGAGAAGATCGTGCTCTCGCACGCCGTCTCGAAGCATATCCAGCGGAAAATCCTGACATACAAGAATAAGACGATTATTTTCTCATGAACGTAGCAATAGTCAAATATAATGCGGGGAATGTCTATTCGGTGGTGAATGCCCTGAGAAGGATGGGCATCGAACCGTTGCTGACGGATGACGCTGAGGCGCTGAAGAAGGCAGACCGTGTGATGTTTCCTGGACAGGGACATGCGGGCGAGGCGATGGACTACCTGAGAGCCAGACGGCTCGACGAGGTGATCCGCGACCTGAAGCAGCCCGTGTTCGGCATCTGCGTGGGCCAGCAACTGCTGTGCAAGCACTCCGAAGAGGGCGACACCGACTGTATCGGTATCTTCGACGCAGAGGTGAAGCGTTTCCAGCCTGAGCGCCATGAGGACAAAGTGCCTTGTATGGGATGGAACGAGTTAGAGGTAAGAGGTAAGTGGAGAGAGGTAAGAGATTACCAAGTGTCCCCACTATTGGAAGGACTGGGCGAGAAGCCGTATGTGTATTTCGTACATAGTTACTATGTGCCGGTATGCGAGGAGACCATCGCGACGGCGGACTATATCCTGCCCTACTCGGCCTCGATGCACAAGGACAATTTCTACACCTGCCAGTTCCACCCCGAGAAGAGCGGAAAGGTAGGAGAACAGATACTCAGGAACTTTCTGAACTTATAGTTGTTTATAGTTTATAGATGATTACCTGTAGAGGATGAAAATAGAACTGATACCTGCCATAGATATTATCGGAGGCCAGTGCGTGAGACTGACCAAGGGTGACTACGACCAGAAGACCGTATACAGCGACTCGCCTGCCACGATGGCAAAGGAGTTCGAGGCATTGGGCTTCCAGCGTCTGCACGTGGTGGATCTCGACGGTGCAAAGTCGAAGCATTTAGTCAACGATGCCGTGCTAAAGGCGATTACCACAGAGACAAACCTAACGGTGGACTTCGGCGGTGGCATCAAGACCAACGAGGATATTGAGAAGGCTTTTGCCTCAGGTGCAGCAATGGTGACCATCGGCTCCATTGCCGTCACACAGCCCGAACTGTTCATGGGTTGGTTGTCGACATATGGTGCTGAGCGCATCATCCTCGGTGCCGACGTCAGGCACGGGAAGATCAGCATCAACGGCTGGAAAGAAGACTCCAGCGAGGATCTCCTGCCCTTCCTCAGGAAATATGTGGACGCAGGCGTGAAGAATGTGCTCTGCACAGAGATCTCGAAAGACGGTACCCTCGCAGGACCCGCCATCGACCTCTACCGGCGCATCATGGAGACCTATCCCGAACTGCACCTCATCGCCAGCGGCGGGGTGTCGTCAAAAGAAGACATCGAGGCCCTCGACGCAGCAGGCATACCGGCTGTCGTCTTCGGCAAAGCCATCTACGAAGGGCGGATCGACCTGAGGGAGGTTCGTTGCTTATAGTTTATGGTTTAAAGTTTATAGTTTATAGTTGAGAGTTCAAAGCTCAAAGCTCAAAGCTCAAAGCTCAAAGTTAAATAAAATGGGTTTAGCAAAGCGAATCATACCTTGTCTGGATGTGAAGGACGGTGAGACCGTCAAAGGCACGAACTTCGTGAACCTGCGGAGTGCGGGCGATCCTGTGGAACTGGGCAAAGCCTATAGTGATCAGGGCGCCGACGAACTGTGCTTCCTCGATATCACCGCCTCGTTCGAGGGTCGTAAGACCTTCACGGAGATGGTGACAAGGGTGGCTCAGGAGATCAACATCCCGTTTACCGTTGGCGGCGGCATCAACGAACTGGCCGACGTGGAGCGACTGTTGTATGCCGGTGCCGACAAGGTGAGTGTGAACAGCGCCGCCATCCGCCGTCCGCAACTGATCAACGAGATCACCAGTCGTTTCGGCAGTCAGGTGTGTGTCTGTGCCATCGATGCCCGTCTGGATGAAGACGGCTGGCACTGTTATCTGAAGGGCGGTCGTGAGCGTACGGAGCGTGGTCTCTTCGAGTGGGCCCATGAGGCACAGGAGCGCGGTGCAGGAGAGATTCTCTTCACCTCGATGAATCATGACGGTGTGAAGGAGGGTTATGCCAACGAGGCCCTGCGCGAACTGGCCGACAACCTCTCCATCCCCATCATCGCCAGTGGCGGTGCAGGCTGTAAGGAGCATTTCCGCGATACGTTCGTCGAAGGACACGCCGACGCGGCCCTCGCTGCCAGCGTGTTCCACTTCGGCGAGATACCCATACCGGAACTGAAGCAGTATCTGCGCGGAGAAGGGATTAACGTGAGGATTTAGTTTTTTGTTTACAGTTTACGGTTTACAGTTTACAAATGATTACATCTAACAAAGATATGAAGATAGATTTTGAGAAATGCGGCGGGCTGGTGCCTGCGATAGTACAGGATGCTGAGACGAAGAATGTGCTGATGCTCGGCTATATGAACGAAGAGGCTTATCAGAAAACCCTCGATACGAAGAAGGTGACGTTCTGGAGCCGCTCGCGCAACTGCCTGTGGACAAAGGGTGAGACAAGTGGTAACTTTCTCGACCTCATTGACATTAAGGTAGACTGCGACAACGACACGCTGTTGGTCAAGGCGCACCCTCACGGACCTACCTGTCATACGGGTACGGATACGTGTTGGGGCGAGGAGAACAAGAGCATTGTTCAGACCACCCCAACCCCTCCTGACTCAGGAGGGGAAAAAGAGACCCTGTTGTTCCTGAAGGAGTTGCAGGACTTTATCGACAAACGGCATGAGGAGATGCCTGAGGGGAGTTATACCACGAAACTGTTTAAGGACGGTGTGAAGCGCATTGCCCAGAAGGTGGGTGAAGAAGCCCTTGAGACTGTCATTGAGGCCTGCACGGGCACGAAGGAGCAACTGACCTATGAGGCTTCTGATATGCTCTACCATCTCATCGTACTGCTGACGGCCAAAGGCCTTCGTATCGAGGACCTCGTAGAGGAACTGCATCGTCGTCATGATCCCAACTGGGACAAACAGCGTCGCGAGGCCAAAGCGGCTGGAACAATGAAATAATCAGATATGAGAAAGGTGTATAGTTTACAGTTTACAGATGATATGCTTGCATGCCCATCTGCAGCCGTTACATGTAATCATCTGTAAACTGTAAACCGTAAACAGTAAACAAAAAAAAGAAGATGGCACTGATCAGTTATAAGAACGCGAATATCTACCAGCGGCACGGTATCTGTGTGCTGAAGAACGTGAACCTGCAGGTTGACGAGGGACAGTTCATCTATCTCATCGGACGAGTGGGCTCTGGTAAGACCACACTGATGCGTACGCTCTACTGCGAGTTGGAGATGGACGAGGCCGACGAGGCGATGGTGCTCGGACACGACCTGCTGACCATCCGTCAGAAGGAGATCCCCGCCCTGAGAAGGGAGATGGGTGTCGTGTTCCAGGACTTCCAGTTGTTGGCCGACCGTACGGTATACAAGAACCTGGAGTTCGTATTGAAAGCCACTGGCTGGAAGAAGAACGACGGCATTGAGGATCGCATCGCAGAGGTGCTGGAGGCAGTGGACATGGCCGACAAGGGAGATCGCATGCCCTTCGAACTCTCCGGTGGTGAGCAGCAGCGTGTGGCCATCGCCCGTGCAATTCTCAACAAGCCGAAACTGATCCTGGCCGACGAGCCCACCGGCAATCTCGACCCAGAGACGTCGGACACGATCATCAAACTGCTCTTCGACATCGCCGCCAAGGGTACGGCCGTCGTCATGTCGACCCACAACCTGCCGATGATCAAGGAGAACCCCAGCATCATCTATCGTTGTCAGGACGAGCGGATGGAGGAGATCACAACCGACTTCCACCACCTGGTGATGGTCGACGACACGCCTGATACCGATGAGATAACCGTCCGCTATTCAGAGAGAATGGAAATCTGAAGAAGGTGAAAAGGTGTAAAGGTGAAAAAGTGTAAAAATAGAATATAAAATAGCATAATTATGAAAGTGATGAAATTCGGCGGTACGTCCGTCGGCACACCCCAGAGAATGAAAGAGGTGACAAAACTGGTCACCAAGTCGGGAGAGCCTGTATTCGTGGTCCTCTCCGCTATGTCAGGAACCACCAACTCACTGGTGGAGATATCAGACTACCTGTATAAGAAGAACCCTGACGGTGCCAACGAGGTCATCAACCGTCTGGAGCAGAAGTACGCCAAGCACGTGGAGGAACTCTACAGCACAGAAGAGATGAAGGCTGCCACCCGTGAGTTCCTGCATGGCGAGTTCGAATACCTACGCTCGTTCACCAAGGAACTGTTCACCAGTTTCGAGGAGAAGAGCATCGTGGCCCAGGGAGAGATCATCTCGACCAATATGGTGGTGAACTACATGAAGGAACAAGGCATCAACGCCGTGCTGCTGAATGCCCTTGACTTCATGCGCACAGACAAGAACGCAGAGCCCGATCCCATGTATATCCGTGAGAAACTGAAGCCCATCCTTGCAGAGAACGAAGGGGCACAGGTGTATCTCACCCAGGGATTCATCTGCCGCAATGCCTATGGCGAGGTCGACAACCTGCAGCGTGGTGGTTCAGACTACACCGCCTCACTCATCGGCGAGGCTATCAGCGCTGAGGAGATCCAGATTTGGACCGACATCGACGGCATGCACAACAACGACCCGCGTGTGGTCGAGAAGACAGACCCCGTACACCAACTGCACTTCGAGGAGGCCGCCGAGTTGGCCTACTTCGGAGCCAAGATCCTCCACCCCACCTGCATCCAGCCTGCGAAGTATGCCGGCATCCCCGTACGTCTGCTGAACACGATGGATCCCGACGCTGAGGGTACGACCATCTCGAACAAGACCGAATACGGTAAGATCAAGGCCATCGCCGCCAAGGATAATATCACAGCCATCAAGATCAAGTCGAGCCGTATGCTCCTGGCTACAGGTTTCCTGCGTAAGGTGTTCGAAATCTTCGAGAGTTACCAGACGAGTATCGACATGATCTGCACCTCAGAGGTGGGCGTGTCGATGAGTATCGACAACTCAGCCCATCTGGGAGAGATCGTCGACGAATTGAAGAAATATGGTACGGTGACCGTCGATACGAACATGTGTATTGTCTGTGTGGTGGGCGACCTCGACTGGTCGAACATCGGCTTTGAGACCCTCGCCCTCGACGCCCTGAAGGATATCCCTGTGCGTATGGTCAGTTACGGAGGCTCGAACTATAACATCTCTTTCCTCATCCGTGAGGAGGACAAGAAGCGTGCCCTGCAGAATCTGAGCAATACGATCTTTTATAAGAAATGAGGTTAAGAAGGTAGAGAAGTGGTTATAGACCACGATAACTTCCTTAAACCTCCTATTTAAAAAGGAACATATGGCAAAAGGAGTATTTCCTATAGACAAACTGCAGTCGATCGAGACACCGTTCTACTACTACGACACGGAGTTGTTGCGCGAGACACTCCGCAGCATCAATACGGAGGCACAGAAGCATGAAGGCTTCGTCGTACACTATGCCGTCAAAGCCAATGCCAATCCACGCATCCTCCGCATCATCCGTGAGGCAGGACTGGGTGCCGACTGTGTCAGCGGCGGTGAGATCGAGGCTTCCGTGAAGGCAGGGTTCCCTGCTTCGAAGATCGTCTATGCCGGTGTGGGCAAGGCCGACTGGGAGATCAACCTCGGACTCGACAACGACATCTTCTGTTTCAATGTCGAGAGTATTCCCGAGTTAGAGGTCATCAACGAACTGGCTGCTGCCAAAGGCAAGGTGGCCCGTGTGGCCTTCCGCCTGAATCCCAACGTAGGAGCCCATACCCATGCGAACATCACCACTGGTCTGGCCGAGAACAAGTTCGGCATTGCCATGCGCGACATGCTCAGCGTGATCGGCGAGACAGAGAAACTGGCAAACGTGAAATTCGTAGGCCTGCACTTCCATATCGGTTCGCAGATCCTCGACATGGGCGACTTCGAAGCCCTTTGCAACCGTGTCAACGAACTGCAGGACGAACTCGACCGTCATCGCATCCATGTGGAGCATATCAACGTAGGTGGCGGACTGGGAGTCGACTACGCCCATCCCAACCGGGTGCCGATACCCGACTTCAAGGCCTACTTTGACACCTATGCCAGGAAGTTAAAACTGCGTCCCGGTCAAACACTCCATTTCGAACTCGGCCGTGCTGTCGTCGCTCAATGCGGTTCACTTATCACGCGTACCTTATATATAAAAGAAGGAGCCGTGAAGAAATTTGCTATTGTCGATGCTGGATTCACTGACCTGATTCGTCCCGCCCTCTATCAGGCCTATCATAAGATAGAGAATATCACCAGTGATGAACCCACGGAGGCCTATGATGTCGTAGGTCCTATCTGTGAGTCAACAGACGTCTTTGCCAAACAGACCGACCTGAACCGTGCCAAGCGTGGCGACCTGCTCGCCATCCGCTCTGCCGGTGCCTACGGTGAAATCATGGCCTCTCAGTATAACCTGCGCCGACTGCCGCAGGGCTATATGAGCGATGACATTTAATTTTTGCAAAACATGAACACAACACAGCATCCTTTCTCAGTCGTTATGGCCGTCTGCGACCAAGCCCATGACCTGGAACAAAACCTGCCTGCGTTCCTCACGCAGGAGTATGAGCCAGGCTATGAGGTCATCGTCGTCGACGAAACGTCAACAGACGATACACCCAACGTACTGAAGTTGCTGAAGAATGAATACGAGCACCTCTACACTACCTTCCTGCCCAAACCAAGCGCTCAGTTATTCCGTCAGAAGTTAGCCTTTAACATCGGCATCAAAGCATCTCATAATGACTATATTATCATGACGAAGATTAATTTTCCTCCTCGTGATACAGATGTCTTCAAGGCTATTTCAGAAGTACTCGATCAGAAGGCGGACCTCACCTTAGGCTATTTGACGAAAAAGCGCATCCGTCTGCAACCCTTCGACACCGTCGCAGAGGCAGAGGGACATATCCGAAGACTTGAACGGCGTATCAGCAAGGTACGTGAACGAAAGAGCGGGAACTATGTTTGGGGGCGTTACAACTTCATCATCCTACGGAAGGACTGCGCCATCGACATACTGAAACTTTTCGAGCAGAACATCTCCGCATCCGAACTCTTCGGCATCCGGTTGGGAATCCTATGGAAGAATTTCATCCGGCGCTCATCCACCACCCTACTCTATACGGAATAGCATCTCTTAAGATCATTACTCCCATGAAAGTCCTGTTTGTCTATCAGAAATCCGAATCGCTCATCAGTCAGCATGTCAATATGTTGACCGATGGATTACGACAGAGTGCTACGATAGACACTGCCGACACTGTGAGTGCCATCCGTAAGGCGGTGAAGGAACAGGAGCCCGACATCATCCATTGTCACGGCTGTCCTTCTGTCTCTGCCACTCGTGCCATCCTCAGTGCCGTCAATAAAGGTGTACGTCTTGTACTCACTCTGCACGGACAGATGGAGCCTTGGGCGACAGACACCAGCCACAAGGCACCTGCCATCTACTGGCACAAGAAACTCATCCATCGCGCTTATGCAGTCATCCTACTCGGCCGGCTCGAACTGACCAACTTCCAACATCTCGGTTGGAACCGTCGTACGGAGGAGATACACAATGCCGTCACCACCAACACCATCAGTGGTCAGGAGATGTGCACTGCTACCTTCGCCATCTACCAGAAGGTGATGGACTCCAATACGCTCGAACTGATGGACGAGCCGACAGCCCGCATGCTGAAGGCCATCATCAAGATCGGTATCATGGGCGACCGTCGTTGGACCGTCGTCCTGCCCTCTGAGGATGTCAACTGGCGACATCTGTTCCTGTATGCCGAACACGAGCATATCCGGAACTACGTTGACTACGGCATCAACATCCTCGGACTCACTGTACCCAACATCGACACAATGCGCATCGCCGCCTACTTCCCAGACAACTACGAGACACCTAAACCCATCCGTGAGAAGGTGGGTGACTACAAGGGTAAGGAGACCGACTACCTGCTGCGTATCATTCATCAGATTCGCCAAAAGCCCCTCTTGCTTCATCTCATCGAACTGACCCGTGAACTCTATCGCGACACCGTCGACGACGATCAACTCGCAGAAGGACTGGCAGAGAAGAAACTCACCGCCTTCACACGGTCACTCATGCAGGTACTCGACGAGCAGACGGCTCTCGACGAAGGCTACATGCCCCTGCCGCCAGCCGATAACCGGTTGACGCAACAGATACGCCGGCAACTAGAAAACCATCTGAACATTGAAGATTAAAGATTGAACATGAACACCGACATGCACTACCTGCAACTGCTATCGCAGTCGTTCCCCAACATCGCAGAGGCTTCGACAGAGATCATCAACCTAGAGGCCATCATGAACCTGCCCAAAGGCACGGAGCACTTCCTGGCCGACCTCCACGGTGAGAGCGAGGCTTTCCAGCACGTACTGAAGAATGCCTCAGGCAACATCAAGCGCAAGGTGAACGAACTCTTCGGCAACGACATCCGCGAGTCGGAGAAGAAAGAACTCTGCACGCTCATCTACTACCCTGAACAGAAACTCGAACTCATCAAGGCCCAGGAAGAGGATCTCGACGACTGGTACCGCATCACCATCCACCAGTTGGTGAAGGTGTGTCGCGATGTCTCGTCGAAGTACACCCGCTCGAAGGTGCGCAAGTCACTCCCACAGGACTTCTCCTATATTATCGAAGAATTGCTCCACGAGAGCCTGGGCGACAGCGACAAGGCTGCATACGTCAGCGTCATCGTCAATACGATTATCTCCACGGGGCGGGCAGACGACTTCATCGTGGCCATCTGCAACGTCATCCAGCGCCTGGCCATCGACCAGTTGCATATCCTGGGCGACATCTATGACCGTGGCCCTGGCGCCCATAAGATTATGGATACCCTGCGCCAGTATCACTCGTGGGACATCCAGTGGGGCAACCACGACATTCTCTGGATGGGAGCCTCGGCAGGCAACAACGCCTGCATCTGCAATGTGCTCCGTCTCTGTCTGCGCTACGCCAATCTCGCCACCATCGAGGAATACGGCATCAACCTCGTGCCGCTGGCCACTTTCGCCCTCGACACCTACGGCGACGATCCCTGCGAAGAATTCATCCCCAAGGTATTGGCCGACAACCAGCAACTCGACGAGAAGACACTGCTGCTCACTGCACGTATGCACAAGGCCATCGCCGTCATCCAATTCAAGGAGGAGGCCAAGATCTTCCGCCGTCATCCAGAGTGGCAGATGGACGACCGTTGCCTCTTCGACAGTGTCGACTATGAGCAGGGCATCTGCCATCTCGATGGGAAGGACTACGAGATGAAGAGTTGCCACTTCCCCACCATCGACCCGGCATCACCCAACAGCCTCACAAACGAGGAGAAGGACCTCATGGACAAACTGCACCACTCCTTCCGTATCTCCGAGAAACTGCATAAGCACATCCGCACGTTACTCTCCCACGGTTGCATGTACACCGTCACCAATTCCAACCTCCTCTTCCACGCCTCCATCCCTCTCTGCGATGACGGTTCGCTGAAAGAGGTCGAGATCTTCCCTGGCAACCGTTACAGCGGCAAGGCCCTCATGCATAACATCGGCATGATGATCCGCGCCGCCTTTGAGTCGGGTGTCGACAAGGAGTTGCAGGTGTTCCCACGCGACTATGCCCGCGACTACTTCCTCTACCTCTGGTGCGGTAAGGACTCCCCACTGTTCGATAAGTCGAAGATGGCCACCTTTGAGCGCTATTTCCTCAAAGACAAGGATACTTATAAGGAAGAAAAGGGTAACTACTTCAAGTTACGTGACTCTGCCGAGATCTGCGACCGCATCCTCGATGCCTTCGAGGTGAAGGGCGAGAACCGCCATATCATCAACGGCCACGTGCCCGTCCATGCCTCCAAAGGCGAGAACCCCATCAAGGCCGGTGGTCGGCTGATGGTCATCGACGGCGGATTCTCCGAGGCCTATCACAACGAGACGGGCATTGCCGGCTATACCCTCGTCTACCACTCCCGTGGTTTCCAACTCGTGCAGCACGAGCCGTTCACTTCTGCCCGTGATGCCATCGTCCGCGAGACCGACATCAAGTCGACCACCCAGATTGTCGAGATGTCATCCCACCGTATGCTCGTTGCCGACACAGACAAGGGAGAGGAACTACGCACTCAGATCGCCGATCTGAAACAACTCCTCTACGCCTACCGCCACGGCATCCTCAAGGAGAAGCGCAGTTAACAGCACGAGGTACTACAATTAATCAAATCATCCTTTCTTTGGACAAATTTGAAGGCTTTTCCCTTCATTTTGTCGCAAAATTGGCTATTTGTCTCATGCTTTAGAGAAAAAAAACACCAAAAAAGTTGGAATGATACTAAAAACTATTGTATCTTTGCATCGTCAATCAGACAAACAGATGATTTGACAATGAGACATAAAAGAACTAGTATTAACATTTAAAATTTAAGAAAGGAAAAAGTTTATGGCAAAAACTCCTGTATCGATGACAATCGATGGTTACAAAGAGAGAGAAGTACTGATGGTAACTTACGAGTTCAGTCAGGCAACAGACGTAGAACAAGGAGATGAAGAGCATCAAGTTCACCAACGGCTACTGCATCAACTACGAGGAGAAGTGGGAGGACAAGATGGGTCACTTCGAGGAGATCGAGATCACCTGTAAGGCTATCGAGTTCGGTAACGTGAAATACGAGAACGACTGGGCATAAGGGAAATGCAAAAATGCAAAAATGCAAAAATGTAAAAATTAGAAAATGTAATAATTAAAAAATAAGAAAGGGAACAAGATATGGCAGAGAATGTAACACCAGTGGTATTGGAGATCAAGGATTTCGAACCGCGTGAAGTGATGATGGTAGACTACAAGTTCGATCAGGCTACCGATCGTGAAGGACAGATTGCCGGTATCCCCCGTGGCGGCAAAGTGAATATTCGCGTAAAGGCCATGAACGACGGCAACAACCAGTTGATCCAGTGGATGCTCGACCCGACG
>ONPM01000061.1 GCA_900319715.1 uncultured Prevotella sp. | reverse complement strand
CGGATGTACTTGTGTCCGTTAGGACTGAAATTGTTGCCCTGATACTTGTGGAGTCCCAAGTTGAATTCCGCTCCGTGCTGGATGACCGTACAGTCGAGCGATGACAAGAGCACATGGTTCTCATCATCGAGTTCTGGTACAGGAACAACCAGCAGACCATGATACTTGCGGGTGTTACAGTCTACAAGGGTAGAACTGCTATAAGCACCCGAGCGATTGGTCCGGAGTAATTCACGACGGAGACTCTCTTGCAAGTTAGTCATCACGGCTTTCTCTAATCGTAAATAGCTCATAGTTCCTAATAGGTTTTTATAATCAATAATGATGTTTTAGCTTTGAATTTCCAAAAGTACGCATTTTTCATGATATAGCAAAGGAAATAAGGAATAATTTAACAATTATTCATAAGACATCCATCTGAAAGAGACATTGTCGGTGCCTAACACAGAGTCAACCCACTGGTTGACCCTAGTTAAGCGGGAATCAGGAAATTGATGACTTCTTGTTCGACACTGATGCGATAAGGGCCAACGGGTGTCTTCATCAGACGGCCATCGATACCAACCATCGCATGCTTGGCATGGTCCACGAATATTTCCTTTGTGCGGAAGGGATGAACACTACGATGATTCAGGAAGCGCCCCGTCACCAACAACCAGACACCTTCTATCAACTGCACCATCTCTGGATGGTAGACCACCGACACGTCGAGCATACCATTATAGGGTACAGCATTAGGAGTCTGTCCATAGCCAGGGCCACTACCTATACAGACGGTCATCACCTTGCGGTCTATCACCTCGTTGTTAATCTTTAATTTCATCTTATACTCCATCCGATGGAAGAGCATAACGAAAAGCGATGAGATAAATGATAAGGTACGAGAACCGAAAAGCCGGCGGGTCTGACGACGCAGGTTCATAATGTCGGCAGTCATACCAATATTAACACAGTTAAGGAAGTAGCGATGACATTTTTCCCCCTTGGCATTCGTATAGCGGATGCAGCCAAGATCCACCTGACGGACTCGTCGGGCCAGCAGCCAGTCGACTGTCTGACTCATATGATCCTCGTCGAACTCCCAGAAGCGGGCGAAATCATTCATTACGCCATTGGGAATAACGCCCAAGGCGATGCTGTCCCTCACCTCCTTCTCTTCCATCATCAGACAGTTCACGGCATCGTTGAGTGCAGAGTCGCCACCTACAATGATAATGGTCTTATAGCCATTGGAGATCATCATCTTCATGAGACGTTCAACACTGTCTGAAGTCTCGCTCTGCACGAAATCATAGTCTACCTGTCGCTCATCAAGAATCTTCTGTATCTTTTCCCAACGCTTACGCTTATTGCTGATGCCTGTCTTCGGGCAATATAAGATGCCCCACTTTGCTGTTTCCATTGCCATCTTATCATTTACGATTTACTATTTACAATTTGAATGATTTTGGCCACCTTATCCTCCATGGGGAGGGTGGCGTCAATCCAGTTGATACGAAATCCCCGACGCTCCATACCGCGGAACCACGTCATCTGCCGCTTGGCAAACTGATGGATGGCGATCTCAAGCCGGGTGACCATTTCGTCGTATGTCGTCTTTCCCGTCAGATATTCAGTAACGAACTTATACTCCAGACCATAGTAGATCAGATCGTCGGCAGAGATTCCCTCATCGAGCAGGGCCTTCACCTCATCCACCATGGTCATTCCCGCTGACGCCCCTACCTGTTGCCTTTCTTCCAGACGAGCCTTCAGTCGCCGGGTAATCTTCTCCCTCCGCAGTTCACGGTCGATATCTAAACCAATTATGATACTATCAACTGGCGGCAACTCCCTTCTGGGGGTAGGATGTTCGAGGTTATAGGTCTCTATTTCTATTGCCCGTATAGCCCGCTGACAGGAGTCTACATCAGTCGTGTTATGCATGTTCGATCCTGTCTTGGCTTTCAGTTCGGTGAGCATCTCCGTCAGTTCAGCCAACGATTTTCCTTCAAGGCTGTCGCGCAGTTCCTGATTCTGTGGCACAGGCGACAGATGATAACCTTTTAGCACGGCTTCTATATAGAGTCCCGTACCACCACAGAGGATGGGGACGGCTCCCCTACTCCTGATATCCTCATAGGCATCCAGGAAGTCCTGCTGATACTCAAAGAGATTATACTTCGTACCCGGTTCCCGGATATCAATCAGATGATACGGTATCTGGCGGCCATCCACGATGTAGTCAGCCAGATCCTTGCCTGTGCCGATATCCATCCTACGGTACACCTGCCGAGAGTCTGCAGAGATAATCTCCCCGCCAATCTCTGCTGCCAGATGCGCTGCCACTGGTGTCTTCCCGGAAGCAGTCGGCCCCAGTATCGTAATCATCTTTTTCATTCTTGTTTCTTCTCTATATCATTAAAATATGCCGTGATTTCCTTACCTTCAGGCACCTTCTCAAGATAAGTCTTTCCCACATCTTTGGAGATCTCCTTGCCATTGAGCATGCATTCACTGAGTTCGCCATAGACTTCAAGGGCAAATAGTTTCCAGAGTTGCTTACCGTCCTTGAAAGCATAGATAATCTGCTGCCAGGATGGACCACCGGCTGTGCCTGAGAACTTAAGGTACTTGACACCGTCTTTCTCACACGCCGATGGCTTCTGGTGAGCGTTTTCTACGTCTATGAGCGTCAACTTGCCATCTTTACGTACAAAAAATGCACCATTCTTGTCATCCTTGTCGCGCAGCCATATCCATTCGTTCTCATAGTCAATATAGCAATGTGCCCACTTGGTGAGATGCACATCCTTATGGGCATGAGGATCGTTTTCTTGATAAAGACGCAGCATCTCTGCGAAATCCTTCTTCCAGACAGGAATCTGTTCATCAATCATATTATGGTAGGTCTCGTAGGTAATCTGTATGAGTTGGCCTCCACGAAGATAGAACATACCGACAGCAGAACTCTCAGGAGCATCACGTCCATAGCAGATTTCCAACCCCTTCGGCCCTTCGAATACAGCCATAGGATAACAGCCCACATACTCCCCGCCATCGTCAGCATTCCAGCCAGGGCCGTATTCATCATCATACATTCCCAACTCCTCATGAGCATACACTTTATCACCATCAATCAGTACATCCAGAGCCAAGGCCACTTTACTGTCCTTATAAAAACCATCTTTAGGAGCATTCTTATACTCGCCCTTGAACTGAAGGAGGCCCCAGATATAGCGACCGCCGATAGTAGCAACCAGTCTCATACGATCAACCTTCATGCCATACTTCTGTTCCAACTGTTTTATCGCGGCTTCCGGCAATGGTTTTGGTTTATCCCATTCTGACTTGTCAAAGACAATGGACTGCATCTTTCGCGTCTTGAGATAACTGTCGGTGACAATGACCGTCCCATATTCAATATTGCCATACTCGTTGGTTTTCTTCTCCTTCGGATCGACAAAGTCGAAGCGGGCGCAGAGCGATGGAATTTCTTTCCTATGGCGTTCCCCGACACTTGGCGTATTACCATCGGGATCCTTCAGCACCTCATCGACATATTTAATCTTCACCATCTTATCATCCATCAGCATGTTGGTATATTGCGCCTTGTTCCGCCGGAACATATCCTGCTGCGCCCAACTAAGGTGTATTTCGTCAAACCACTCTGCGTTATCATCGGTCTTCTGGGGTTCCTCGACCCACACCCAGTAGAGCATCTGCATATACCGTCCGTCCTCACCCATGAGGAACATGGGCATCGGGGTGGTGTCGTTCTCCTCGATGATGCTGTCGATGACCGCCGTCACAGAGTCTTTACTATCAGCAGAAGCAGTCTGTCCCTTCTGCTTGCAACTGATCATTACCACCATCATGCAGATGGCATAAAACATGAGTTTTTTCATATCATTAACAGCATTACAATTGTCAAATTCTTTTTATTCTGCATAGTCGGATAACGTTCGCTTCACTCCATCTCTGTATTTGAAGTAGCCTTTACGTAATGTAATAGTACCGTCATAGTCTTTACTAGCCTGAGGATGTTTGATTCTGCAACTGCCTGTCAGGTCGCCATGCCCGTCCAAATGAAGGAAAAGATTAAAGTCCCTGACCATCTCCATTTTTTCAGAATCATACGCCTGCTCCGTCACATCAAGATGCTCTCCATTGAACGTGACCGTAGTGTTATCGAAACCATAAAGCCGATAGATGTTACACTCTGTGACCTTCAGCCCATGGTCTGACATCTCAAGACGAAGCAACAACTCCGGACAGTCATCGCCCACCCAGCCCCAATAGCCTACCAAGGCTTTGGCTTTCTCACGGGCTTCCAATCCTTGCTTGATCATTTGACGAAGGTATTTCTTGTCATCCTCGCCATCAGCAGAAGGAGAGAAATCATCAATAAACCAGTCCCCCCGCTCGAACCGGAGAGCGATAGTAGTCTCATGCTCACTGAAGTTGTGGATATTCAAGTCTACCAGGGCTGTAGAGTCCGTGATATGATACACCTTTGCCACCTTGTAACTCCAGTCATCAGACACATCTTGTCCACACACCCAGTAATCATAGTCATAGAGGATATCACCAGTCTCTTCACAAAGTTCTGACGCTTCCTGCATCAGAGCATAGTAGCGTTCAGAACAATAGGTCTTTTCCCGATCTATGCCACTTGGATTATAATCAGTCATTAAACCATCTTCATCGTATGCGATTTGGCCTACGGTCTTATAAATGGTATCGATACGTTGGCGGATGTAGGTCTCGGAGTGTTTGTCAATGACTGTATCAGCCATGGAGTCAATAGTCACCGAATCACGGCCACTGCCACCCGACATCTTATTGCCACAGGCGACGAGGTTCAGGGCCATTGAAGCAAGTAAGAAAATTAAAACCTTTTTCATTTCTCCTTTATAGTTTCCTTTTTAATAAATCGATCTATTTTCCCCGAATTCTCTGGAGCGAAGAGTGACTTGGTAAACCACCGAGGCACTTCCCTGTTGAAGATAACATCTGTCAGTTTCATCTCCTTCCGCGTCTTGGGATTCGTCCATGTGCCTTCCACCTGATGATCCCATCCATCTATTAACTGATGCTTTATCGAGATATCACCTGTGATAAGACCATCGGACTGATATTCACTAAGGTTATAGTAGTCGGCATCGTTCTGATGAGACACAGAGCCTATAATCAGAATAGGTGCCGGATGCTTCGCCTTAGGATAATAGATATAGCCAGCCACGGTGTTGTCGTTGTTCTCCTGAAAAGCGATGATGACAGAGATGCGGCCGTCTAGTTTGGCATTATAACGGCAGAGAGGCAAATCAAGCAGTCCGTAGTAACTTATCGGATTTGGATCATCTATCCGAACAGACTCACTACGAAGGTGACGGATCTTGTTATGCTGCCATCCATAGTAGTCAGTCACACGTGCTTCAGGGCCATCTCGCAGATTGGTAGTTATCAAGTGAGTTTCTTCGTCGATCATCGGATCAGCCAGGTCCTTATAACCGTCGGCCAGAAGGAAGCAACCATGTTCCTCATCCCAAATCAGCGCTTCGTAGTAAGAGTCATTTGGATGTGAACCATAATAACCCAGATAGATGGTCACGTCGGGAAAGCCATCACCATTCACGTCGGGCTCGGAAATCTTGCCGACAGCATCGGCTGTCGTCTTCATAGGAGTACCTGGCAACTCTGTGACAAACTGATCTATAAGGTTCTTGCCGACGTATGCTCCCACATTCACAGCCGTCATCTCACCTTCCGCATTTCTCATCACAGTACTCTTAAACGAGAACTCATTGCGTTTGTACTTCCTCAAACTATTAGTCTGGGCACCCACAGTCAATGGCAGGATGAACAGCAAGACCATAAAACGGAAGTGGAAAAGGATTCGCATCATTCGAGAATTACGTGTTCTATATTTATAATGTATTTATTATTCTCTTTCTATCTCTCCAGTACGACGAAGGAACTTGCCATCAAGAGAGTAAACCCGCTTGAAAGAATACCGTCCGTCATCGTCGTAACTATATGAGGCAAGCGTGATTTCCTTCTTCTCCCAATCCAGGTTCTGCACCCCTTCCGTAGATGGGAGTTGCAAAGCAGTATGTTCATAAGGATCGATAATGTAGGTCCAGATGTTACGACTATCCGGGCATCCTTCGACAATGACCTTACTCACATCGCCTGGTGCGATCCATGCCCGCTCTGCTGCAGCAATCTGCGAGAGGGGCACACTGACAGCATCGGGGTTCTTACCTTTCATCCGCTCCCATTGAACAGGAGCCGTCGGATTGGTCACGCATACTTTTCGCACTGTGCCCATCCGTTCATTCGCCAGCCAGACGGAACGTACTTCGTCCACCTCTCCTTCGCCGCTGGAGGGCTGGTCCACATTTACATAGACAGCATATTGGAAGTAACTGTCTACCCGCACTGCTGTCTTGGGAATCTGATGGATATCCAAGTCTTCCGCTCCAGAAATCGCAGCATCCGGTCCTATAGGTGACTGGCGTGGCTCGGGGTTGAAGTTAACGTTGCCATCAAACGTACAGTCATCTTCGGGGGTAATGAGCCTTTCTCGCGTACCGACATCTTGATGATGAACCTCACAGTTGAAGAGCACCATATCCTCATCGCTCTGGAAGAGCGGTGCGTCTGCCCAGTTGCCAAAGAAGCGGCAGCCTTTAAAAACGGTGTTCACACTACTGCGATTAGCAATCAATTCGTACTCGCGGTTATTAAAGAAATCACAATCCACAAACTTCACATTCCGTGAACTCCACAGTTCCATAATACCATAGGTACAATGGTGAATGTTAGTGCGACTGACCGTCAGCCCGTTCGTCTCACGGGCTACAATACCGTATGTTCCGCAACCATAGAGGTCGCAATCCGTGATTTGATTATCGCTGCCACCCTCGACACCGATGACGCCCCCATCACAATAGCCGCCCTCGGTATGACCGATAGTCAGGTTCTCCACCTTGCACTCCACACAATCAATATAGTTCAGACAGAAGGCATAGCGGGGATCGACTTCGATGCTGGCATTTCGCTCACCACGGATGGTCAGACGCCGGAAGTTCTTCAGTGTGAGTTGTTGTCCATCAGTACAGAACTCACTGATAATAACGGGCTCACTCCCACCACGCTTGACCACCGTCACCCAGCCACGTCCGGCGACACCGGAAAACCTGTTCTCTTGTCCAAGAATCCTCGAAAGATTCAGATGGACATTGGCACCAATCTGAATCGTGCGGTCGTTGCCGAGGGCATTGATCAATTGTTCTTCGGTCGTGACCGTGATCACACCATCGACCACCTCCGCCATCTTGGGGGCAGTCTCGATATTCTCATAACGTACCCGGTTCTCATCTTCGACGGCCTCCTCGCTCTTCAGCAACTGCAAGTTAGTCAGTTCTAACAGACTCAACTTGATAGTGTTATTATCAGCCACGGGAGTATACCACGACTGGCTGCCGAAATGCTGCTGCAGATCCTTCGACTGGAAACGCCAACCATGACGTGCCAGGATCTCATTGCGCAGCAATCGAAGTTGAGGTTTGGAGAAACGTCCCAGATATGCAACATTCAGCAACTGGTTCTGGAGCATCCAACTCACCTCACGCTCCTCAGCAATTCTCTGCTGGGCCACACAGTTTTTCAAATTGTCTGGTGTCAGTATCATCGTATAGACACAATCGCCATTGGGATTGCGGACTGCGAGGAAATTCAGGTTCTCCTGCTGCACATAGTCCACGCGCCAACCTACCTCGCCTCGGATAAAGATCCAACCGTATTTATTGTCTGCAGCAATAGTGTAGCATCCATTCTTGCCAACCACTGGTTTCAGAAGGAAACGGTCTCCTCCCATGTCTTCGCTCTCGCCATTCATTTTGACCATACCAGACGCATCGACTTGAGCGGTATAGAGTCGTCCTCCGTCCCACCAGCGGGAACCGTCCTTGATAGTCTGAGCCTGAAGGCCAAGTACACACAAAACTAAGACCAACTGCATGAAAGATCTGAGCACTTTATTCTGCATAGTCGGAAAGGTTAGGTTTTTCTTGCGTTTCTATCTCTATCTCATGCATCAGCGGGAAGATGTCGAGTTGCTCACCGAGCAGACTCCAAAGCCTGTCATATTCCTCTGCAGCGATGGACTCGCCATCCTTGGTAATTGTTCGTCCAACCTGTTTGCCCTCCATATCATACTCATCTACATTCCGAATCCTGGCCTGCGGTTTGCTTTCTTTTAGTATGGTACAATCAGACATCATGCAACCAGTACCACAGCCTCCCATGGTCCCCACGCCATGCTCAAAGAAATAGACTTCCATTGCCCCAAAGGAATTGGCCAGCAACAGAGGCTTGTCATCGGCCATGGAATAGATGACCGTATAGTTTTGCTCCGTACTTTTGACATAGACTTCAGGCAGTCCGTCACGATCGACATCTATCAGACCGTAATAGTTAAAGAAGATGTCGCCAGGCTCACGGTCGTATGTCTTCGCGGCCTGTTCCTTCATGGCAGGAAGATATTTCGCAATATCGAAACTCTTGTTGAACTTCCCGTCATCGGCATAGGCCCGCATACTCATCAGCAGATCAAGATTATCATCTTGTTCAAAGAAGATATTAGCCACTCGCCACTGACCGTCTTCAACACGCATCAACCAGCGAATGGGAATACCCTTGATCGTAACAGCATCCTTCACCAGAAATTTCACCTCTGCCGTACCGTTAGGCAGAATCTTTGTTTCAATGCTATCAGCACTGACACGACCCTCGTAACAGTCATAAGTCCAAGGATCAAGTGGTCCCTGATCACCGAAGTCGAAGAATCCCCCGCACTCACACTCCCTGTCGATCATTCGGACCTCGCTGATTACCTGTTGCCACTCTTTAGTACCAAAGCGTTCGTCGAGCGATGGCATGCCCTCTTTGTAGTGCCGATGCATCTCATCCAGATAGTCGTAGACGGCATCTACCTGCTTAACCACGGCTTCCACGGTGTTCAGCGTATCGGGAACCTCCTGAACACTGGTTGTGTCCGTATCCGAGGCTTCCCCATTTGTCTTACTGCCACAGGCCGACCAGAACAGGCCGACTACTGCGAGAAAGAGGAACTTCTTCATTGCCAGTCTTTTCATATACTCATGTCTGAGGTTACTTCCTGATATTTGTATTCGACGCAAAGCCCTCCTTCAAATCATCCATGGTCAATTCGGAGAGTTCTGCCTTTGACAGGTTTGACCTTCCAGCCAAACGGTTCGCCTGTGCCTGAATACTCTTTTCAAAGACGTTACGGGCAAAACGGGCATTACCGAAATTACGATCCTTCTTCTCGATGGCAATTTCCAACCGCGTCTTCAGATAAGCCTCGGCATCACCATCCATCGTATATTGGTTTTTACGCATATACATCTTGAATATATCGGTCAGTTCCTGAGCCGAATAGTCGGGGAAGTCGATATAACGGTTGAAACGTGACTGAAGACCTGGGTTCGAATCAATAAAACGCTGCATCTCATCCTTGTAACCAGCAACGATTACGACAAGACGATCACGGTAGTCCTCCATACGTTTCAGAATGGTGGCGATGGCCTCCTGACCATAGTCCTTGCCACCACCGTCTTCAGGAACGAGCGAATAGGCTTCATCGATAAACAGCACGCCATCAAGGGCTTTCGAAATAACGGTATCTGTCTTCGGACCCGTCATACCGATATATTCACCCACCAGTCCGGCACGGTCTGTTTCCACCGTATGTCCTTTCTTCAGCACGCCAAGATCCTTATAAATACGACCCACGATACGAGCCACGGTAGTCTTACCAGTACCCGGTGAGCCGTAGAACACCAGATGATAAGACACCCTCGCCGTCTTCAGTCCCTGCGCTTCACGCTGCTTCTGCAACTTTACGAAATTGGCTAATGAACGTACTTCTTTCTTAACTGAACCCAGACCTATCAAGTCGTCAAGTTCCTGATAGGGGTCACCCTCCAACGGTTCATTTACGATGACGGAGTCTTTCTTCTCAGTCACCGTCTGCTCCGTTTTCTGAGCCGTTTCATCCGTCGTATCGGTAGTCTCCTCGTCATCGACAAAGATAGCCACCACAACTAACAACACTACAAATCCGATGGACAGGCATCCACAGCCTTTGAACACCTTTCCAATCCATACTTTGAAGTCGTTTGCATCCATATTTCTTAATCTTTTTATTATTTCGGTCCTATTCCGCGAGGTTTGATATTGGGGGTAAGGGGATTCTCCGAGAACAAGTTCTTGGCACCAGACTGATCGGCCAGATGGATAGCACCAAGGTTCTCTGTAGGATGGTATACCTCACAGTCTGCCATATAGAACTCCTTGTCCAAGCCGAACAGAGGAGAGTCACCACTGTTGGCATAGAAACGACAGCCGTAGAATGTCAAATTTGAGTTATGTCCATCTATCAATGTAAACTCACGGTTATGGAAAAAGTCACAACGCTCAAACTTTGCGAATTCCACATCATGCAGTAACATAATACCGTATGTACAGTCATGGATGTTGGAATCATACATCGAGAAGTCACGAGTATTATTGAGTTCCAGTCCGTAGGTACCACAGCCATAGAGGTCACAGTTATTGATATTGATACGCCAACCACCTTGCACGCCGATGACTCCGCCCAGACAGTTACCGCCCTCAGTGTGGCCGATGGTCAGGTTTTGGATGTATATCTGCTCACAGTTCTTGAAGTTCAGTGAAAAAGCATAACGAGGCTCAACAACAATTCGTGAGTTACCTTCACCCCGGATGACAATCTGCTTATAGTTTGCAATGGTCAACTGCCGCCCGTCGAAGACCTCCTCGCTGAAGATTGCCTGTCCCTCACCTACGTTAGTTCCTCCCTCTGGACACCAAAGGTGCCAATGGGTATTCCACTTACTCGCATCATCGAGCAGCGGTGTCAGGTTAATCTCCGTATCCTTGGCTACAAGGATGTTAATACCCGAGATGATAGAGTTGACAAACTGCTCGGCGGTAGTGACGCGGATATACTGTTCGCCGTCATATTGTACCACCGTACCCTGACTATGGGGATCAATAGGGGCATCGCCATCGTCCAGATGGTCGTTTTCTTCTATTCCATCCGGACCACGTCCGTCATCAGCCAATCCACCGGGGAAGTCCTCGGCCTTTGGCACATAGCCACGAACCTCGTCAGACAACCCTTCCTCACTTTTGATAAGTTGAATGTTAGTCTGCTCGATAATGTTGAGTTTGATGCTGTTGTTATCAGCCACTGGATGATACCAAGGTTGCGACTCAAAGAGGTCTTTCAGGTCCTGTGACTGGAAGGTCCATCCGTGACGTGCCAGGATCTCATTACGCATCAGCCGCAAACGAAGCCTGGGTATACGACTCAGGTAGGTTGTGTTTAGCAACATGCCGGTAATGATATCACTGACGGGCTGTTCCTCTGCGAACTTCTCCTGGGCTATACAGTTCTGTAAATTGTCGGGAGTCAGTACCAGCGTATGGCACACGTCACCGTTGGGCTTACGGATAGCAAGGAAATTCATGCCCTGCTGGCGGATGTAGTCTACCGTCCAGCCCAACTCCCCACGAACAGGGAGTATGGCATCAGGGGCATCTGCCGAGAGACAATAGCGTCCTTCCTTGGAGTAGTCTTTCGAAAGTTGAAACCTGAAGCCCCCCTCATGTTGTCCAATGCCACTCATCATAACCGTGCCATTGTCAGTGACCTTGGCAGTATACAGTACTGATCCGTCCCAGAACTTCTGACCATTGCGGATAGCCTGAGCCAGTGCCGTGCTTGCAAATAACAAGCAAAAGACAGTCGTCAAACCTGTCAGAAGTCTCCTATGCACATTGGTAATCATCATTGTATATTACAATTATCAACTCCTTATTTACTCCAGTCCTTCCCAAGTACCCTGAATCTGGCGGCATCCGACATAGAGCGACGGACAGTTGAACACTTGATACTGCTCATGGCCAGGCTCACGGATGATCTCAACCTGACGCTGGTGGGTATCCCAGCCTCCACCTATTATATATATATACATCACGGTGCCACTGCCAACAATCTGCAGTTCCTGATGTTTGTTCACGCTGGCATCCATCTCCACCGTATAGGGGTGTTGCGGACGATAGCCATTGGAGGCTGTCGCACCTTTCAGCACGGCAGCGGGCAGGTAACGCTGCCCATAACTGTCGTTGGGGGCAGCACCAAACTTATCTTTCAGACGTGAGATGACAGAATTCACGTTGCTGGGATAGCAGAGCAGTTCAATACATCTTTTCCCGGTCTCACGGTCACGGGCATACATCTCCATCGCCATAGGTATCATGGCCGCCGTACCATGAGGAGTACGACCCAGGAACTCTGAATAGAGAGCCTCAAACTCATCATAGTCTGAAGGGATATTGGTAAAAGTCACCTCACCATAACCGTCTTTTTTATACTTGTCAGCCGTCAGATTGCCTTTCATCGTGTAGGTATGGTCGCCATAACTCCAAGTCAAGGCATCGGCCTTGTCCTTCTTCGCCTTCTTCGCCCGTTCCTTAGCAGACTTTACTGCCTTCCGGCCAGCGTCTTCAGCCCCTCTGACAGCGGCATTCTCAAGACTCTGTCTGGCCGAGTATCCTACCCGGTTCAGTAGATTACCGAACTGAGCGTCTGCCTGCTGACAACCTAATGCCAGCAGGCAGACCATCATGATTCTCGATATTTTCATACGTTATCTGAATTTTGTACCAATTGCGGCTCACGCTTCGATGCATGTCTAGAAGCCAGTTCCTTCAATTTATCCTTGCCCTTAAAGGCGAATACCCAGATGAGGAAGCCTGCCAGCACCAGCAGACTGATTCCGAGCAGCGGGCGATAGAACAGCCAGGCGACAGCAATGACGATTAGCGACCACGCAATGCCGATGACGGTGCAGATCACACCGACACCCCAGCCGAAGATACCAGCGATGAAGGGCACCACCTTAAGGATGGTCTCGAGGAAGCCAAAGATGCCTTTCAGACCGCCGATGACCATCATGATGCCAACAATGCGCAGAATCCACAACCACGTATTGTTGGCAGATTTAGCAGAATCAATAATCTCATCACCAGACTTCTTGCCCATCACAAGTGTCTGGAAGCGCTTGCCGTTCTTAGCCTTGTAGGGTTTGAAACTGTCTCCTTCAACAACGGCCATCACCGTCACCTTAGCAGGTACGACCTTCTCAAACGACACACGGACATCGCCCACTTCGGGAGAACCGGGCACGCGACCGAAGTAAAGCACGTTGCTGGCCTGATGAACATATTCCAGATCCTTCTTGTTCACGGCATTCTCCATCTGCTTATTGATGGAATCATTCACTGCCTTCAGCGAGTCGAGTGCAGCCTTGACAGAATCGGGCAGCAAAGCCAACACCGAGTCTGGGATGGCCGTCTGCTGTTGTGCAGGCTGCTGGGTGGGTTGCTTCGTGCTCTTCTGCACACCATAGAAACGCTCGTAGGCTGCCTGAGTAGTCTTGTCCAACTGCGTCAGCAAGTCCTCTGCCAAGGCCAGTTCCATACCCTCACGGGAGGAAATGCGATGGATCAGGCTCTCTGTAAGCGTATAGGCACCCCATGAAACATTCTCGGCCCACTTCTCATCGTCTTCGATGGTAGTGAGAACCATATTCTTATTCTTATAGGCAGGGTCGTGGAACTGGGCTGACTCCACAGGACGACTTGTCCACTCCTTACTATAGGTATAGGTAGTCGTCGTCACTTGCTTTCCACCGAATTTGTCTTCACTCTTCGTCTGCTCATGCTCTACCCACTGGTAATACTCTACCGAGCGACGGATGGAAATAGCCTTCGCACCAATGCCGAACTGAGCATCCGAGAGTGAGTCTTCTGTCGTAGCCATAGCGGTACCACAGATAAGTTCACCTTCGAGCGAAGCGTCTTTCTTGTTAGGATTCTCCATCTCCACGTAGGCATTGCCTGCCTCGTCGAGCATCTTCTCTGTCTTCACGGCACGACCTTCGTTCCACCACAGCAGTGCAGTTCCCAACACAAACATCAGGAATCCGCTTCCGATAGCCTTGAATGAATTTCCTACTCGGGTTCCATACCCCGTTGTTGTCACTTCTTGATAAGCCATAATCTTAATTGGTTAAGTTAATAATGATTTATATTATTTGTTTTCTGCTGCAAATATACGAAAAAATAGACAATAAAACAAACTTTTTCACAAAAAAAAGCCGTCCGACAATGTCGAACGGCCTAAGTTATCTGCGATTACCTATGTAATCAGTGACTCTTATTTGAGTTCAGCGAGGTACTTAATGGTGCGAACCATCTGAGAAGTGTAAGAGTTCTCATTGTCGTACCAAGCCACAACCTGAACGAGAGAGTTACCGTCACCGATCTTAGAAACCATGGTCTGGTTAGCATCGAACAGTGAACCGAACTTCATACCGATGATGTCGCTAGAAACGAGTTTCTCCTCTGTGTAGCCGAATGACTCGTTGGCAGCAGCCTTCATGGCAGCGTTGATACCCTCAACAGTCACCTCACCCTTGACAACAGCGTGCAGGATAGTGGTAGAACCTGTGGGAGTCGGAACGCGCTGAGCAGCACCGATCAGTTTGCCATTCAGTTCGGGGATAACCAGACCGATAGCCTTGGCAGCACCAGTTGAGTTAGGAACGATGTTCTGGGCACCGGCACGTGCACGCTGAACATCACCCTTGCGCTGAGGACCGTCGAGAATCATCTGGTCGCCAGTGTAAGCGTGAACAGTTGTCATGATACCGCTCTGGATAGCAGCGAAGTCGTTCAGAGCCTTCGTCATAGGAGCCAGACAGTTGGTGGTGCAAGAAGCAGCAGAGATCAC
>ONPM01000084.1 GCA_900319715.1 uncultured Prevotella sp. | reverse complement strand
CCTTTGTTTGTCAATAGTATTGCAGACTCCGGCAGATGCTCTCTCACCCACACTAATCCTTTCCACTCATTTCGAGTCAACGAAGTTCCATCAGTACTCCGTTGGTTCGGATCCGGACAATATTTTCCTTCTAAAGTATAGGTTTTTCGGGCACAAAGAATTGTTGCCACAAAAGAGCACACTATCAGACAATACAGATAACGGCGGTATTTTAAATATCTTTGGCTAAAGAAAGATTCAATAGCAAGAAAAGAGAACAAAGCAGCAAAAGGAATACCTGCAAACAGGAAATAGCACTGCGCAAGACCAGGATGGCTCAGCGACAAGAATGCCACTATTCCAATCATTGCCATGACAAAAAAAGCCAGTCCTACGGCTTGATTTTTATAAGGAATCTTTAAAATATCCTTCCTTCTGACAAACAAGCCCACCAAAACTAAAGCAAATACAGGCATGACAGGATGCATAACCAATGTGTATGGTATAACAACTAACCCCGAGACTTTCAAAGTAACCTACGATTTGTGAATTAATATCTGGCCATAATACCGTCGTGAAATTCAGAACAAGTTTATGATTGCTCGTACTGGAGGTCAGGGCATTGTCTGCAATAACAAAGAACTTTAGCAATACTACTGTGGCAACAAATAAAATTAACAACAGTCCTAATGAATATAAGATAGCTCTTCGATTCCATAGACAAAGAACAAGAAGAGCACAACTCACACCCGCAAGCAGGACAAGACCTACTGGCGACTTATAGCCAACTGCACCCACAATCATAATAACTGCAAAAGGAACAATCTGCCAATTAATACGCATGCCTTCAATTGTCTTAATTGTCAATGCAAATGCCATCATACATACAGCTATGGCATCAGCTGTACCCATTGAGCATCCCCAAAGATGATCAAGGTAATAGACTAATGTGTATGGTTCCGCAGAGGAACAAAGCAAAATAAGAACGAGAGACGTAAACACATATTTGCGATTCGACAGTAGTTCACTTGCCAAAGTATAAGCTCCTCCTATCATCAGAAAGATATGCCATATATAAGAGAGGGAGAAACATAAGAAATAGATATCAATGCCCGTTGAGAAATGGAACAACGCAATATTGAAACTTGAGAAGAGATGCCAATACAGATTAATTCCCAAGGCACTCAATTCTGGGAGAGGATACCCTTTCGTCGAAGCAACACAATTCTTAAACCAATAGACATGATCCATATGCATATCCAGATAGCCTGTATCAGAAACAAGCCGATGCGGATATTGAAAAACCAAAAAGCCAAAAACAAATAAGACTACAAAAATCGACAACAAGAATATATTGTCGACATTATCACTCCTTATGCATGAACAGAGGTTTTTCCTTATATGATGGTTAAGCACTGCCAATACTGAAAAAGCAGAGACGGTATATAGCAAATATGGAGACCATTTATGGAGATTCAGATATATTAATACGGCATACACCAAAGCCCAAATAACTAAACCAATACCATATCCGATAAAAAGGTCCGAGATCTTGTTCTTAAAATGTAACCCTGCCCATTGCAATAGGAAAAAGCCTGGAAGAAGAATGCCTGCCAACTGAATAAAGAGGAACAAAAACATATTGTAGACTGTAACGCCTGCAAATAAGCCTGCTACTGTCAGACACACCAAAAACAATAATATCAAAGTGCCATTTTCTGTCAGAACACGTTTCGTATTCATAATCTCCACTTTATTTCGTTTGTTATTCTTTTATGATAATCAAAGCGTTGGCAAAGGTACGAAGTTTTTTTCAATTATAGTCAACATCATAGGGAAAATTAGTCTTGCCTCCGCGATAATTACCTATTTTACTCAAAAAGGCGACCCATTGAGGCCGCCTTTATTTGATTGACATGTCATCTTTACAGAAGATTCATCGTGTCGGTGGCGATCATCAACTCCTCATCGGTAGGAATGACAACCACTTTGACTTTGGAGTCATCAGCAGAGATAATTGCCTCCTCACCACGCACTTTGTTCTTCTCCTCATCGAACTTGATACCAAGGAACTCCATGTTCTTGCAGACCTCAGAACGCATGCCTATCTGGTTCTCACCAACACCTGCCGTGAATACGACGACATCAAGTCCGCCCATAGCGGCTGCATAGGCTCCGATGTACTTCTTGATGCGATAAAAATACATATCCTGAGCCAACTGAGCACGGGCATCACCCTCCTTGGCGGCATTCTCGACGTCGCGCATATCAGAAGAGCCACCCGTCAGACCTGCCACGCCACTCTTCTTATTGAGTAAGTTCGACATGCCGTCAGCATCGAGACCGAGTTTCTTCTCGATGAAGGTCACGGCACCACCGTCAATATCACCGGCACGAGTACCCATGACACCATTACCAACATGGCAAGTCACCATCTTAGTGCCCTCAGCAGGGATGCCGAGGAACTCACAGGCACGCTGAGAGACATAGCGATGAGAGGTTCCATGGAAGCCATAACGGCGGATGCCATACTTCTCATACAGTTCATAGGGAATAGCATACATATAGGCCTTTGGAGGCATGGTCTGATGGAAAGCCGTATCGAAAACGCCCACCTGCGGCAGCCCTGGCATCAGTTCCTTCACGGCATTCACGCCTTTCAGGTTAGCAGGATTGTGCAGCGGAGCCAAATCCGAGCACTCTTCAAAAGCCTTCAGCACCTCGTCAGTCAGGATGACAGACTTATTGAACTTCTCACCGCCATGCACCATACGATGACCAACAGCATCAATCTCATCGAGACTCTTGATAACACCAATCTCAGGATCCGTCAGCAGAGAGAAGATGAACTTCACGCCTTCGGTATGCTCGGGGATATCATGCATGATCTGTCTCTTCTCGCCATTGGCAAGCTTCACTTTCACAAAAGAGCCATCAAGGCCAACACGCTCAGCGCCACCGCTGGTCATCACGCTCTTGTCGTCCATATTGTACAAGGCATACTTAATCGACGACGAGCCACAATTCAAAACTAATATTTTCATAATCTTTTCTTTCTGTTTATAGTTTACTGTTTATAGTTTATAGATGATTACTTCTATAGGCAGAACGAGTGGCTTGCCAGGTTATCATCTATAAACTATAAACTTTAAACTATAAACTTTAAACAATAAACATTACCAAAAACTTACTTCTTCGCATCCATAGCCTGGCAGGCTGTAATGGCAATCATATAATAGATGTCATCGACAGAACAGCCACGAGAGAGGTCATTCACAGGACGGGCTATACCTTGCAAGATCGGGCCGATGGCGATGGCATCGCCTAAGCGCTGAACAAGTTTGTAGCCGATGTTTCCTACTTCCAGATTGGGGAATACGAGCACGTTGGCTTTACCAGCAATCGTTGAGCCTGGAGCCTTCTTGGCACCCACGGAAGGTACGAGAGCGGCATCAGCCTGAAGTTCACCGTCGACCTTCAGTTCTGGATCCATCTTCCTCACCAGATTTGTAGCCTCGATCACCTTGTCTACCACCTCATGTGTGGCGCTACCCTTCGTCGAGAAACTCAGCATAGCCACTCTGGGCTCAGCGAAACCTGCCACTGCCTTAGCGGTCTGTGCCGTGCATACAGCAATCTGTGCCAACTGATTGGCATCGGGCATCGGCGTTACAGCCACGTCACCAATGACCAGCACACCATTCTCACCATATTGAGGCTGCTTGGTAATCAGCAGCAAGCCACCGCTGACGCAAGAGATGCCAGGAGCGCACTTGATAATCTGGAGAGCAGGGCGCAGGGTGTCGCCTGTAGTAGAGAGGGCACCAGAAATCTGACCGTCAGCACCCTCCGTCTTGATGATCATACAACCCAGATAAAGCGGGTTCTTCATCAGTTCACGGGCCTGCTCAATCGTCATGCCCTTCTTACGACGGAGTTCCTCCAGTTTCTGGGCATACTCCTCAGCCTTCGGATTGTTCTCCGGATCGATGATGGTGGCCTTGTCTACATGGTTCAGCCCCCACTCCTTAGCCAGTTTGAAGATCTCATCAGGATTACCAATCAGAATGATGTCTGCGATGTCGTCAGCCAGAGCCTTGTCGGCTGCACGAAGTGTACGCTCCTCCTCTGCTTCGGGGAGCACGATGCGCTGCTTGTTTGACTTAGCACGCGCTACAATTTGACTTAATAAATCCATAGTTCGCTATTATTATAAATTCCTATTTGTCTTGTAGTCTGCAAAGATAATAAAAATAATCCGAATAACATATATAATACGACTGTTTTTTCAGAAAATTAAATGAAAACCTTTACGTTGCTACTCCAGTTCCTTGGTCAGGATACTCTCGAGTTCTTCTGCCGAGAGACGGAGTTGGAAAGTACCTCCCACAGCCACAGAGATGCCTCCCGTCTCTTCCGACACCACAACAGCCAGGGCGTCGCTCTCCTGCGAGATACCCATGGCAGCACGATGCCGCAGTCCCAGTTCCTTTGGAATATCGAGGTCATGACTCACAGGCAGGATACAGCCTGCGGCCTTGATTCGTTTATTAGCGACGACAACTGCGCCATCATGGAGGGGAGAATTCTTGAAGAAGATATTCTCTATCAGCCGCTGGTTGATAGCAGCATCGATCTGATCACCCGTCACCACCACATCATCCAAAGGTATCGTACGCTCTATCACGATGAGAGCGCCTACCTTGCCCTTGCTCATGTTCATCGCCGCCATCACTATCGGCATGATGGTTTCCTTCACCTCCTTCTTGGCTTTGTCCTTTCCTTTCGAAGACGTGAAGAACCGGGTAAAGGCACGCATTCGCCGATGGGCGCCGAGATTATAGAGGAACTTCCTGATATCATCCTGGAAGAGCACTATCAGGGCAATGACACCCACGCTTACCAACTTGTCGAGAATGGAACCCAGCAAACGCATCTGCAAGACCTGCGACACGAAAAGCCAGGTGACGACGAACACCATGATGCCTATAAACACATTCAGCGAACGCGATTCACGCATCAGCCGATAGATGTAGTAGAGCATCAGTGCGACAAGCAGTATGTCAATGACGTCTTTGATTCCAAATTCGAACAACACGGCTTTTATCTTTGAAATTTAAACTTTAAACTTGATGATTACCTTTCCATCTTTCCCACGATCTTGCAGCATTCCACCGCCGCCTTCACATCGTGCACCCTGAGGATGGAGGCGCCCTTCATCAGGGCGATGGTATTCAAGACCGTCGTACCGTTCAGCGACTCATCAGGCGTGCATCCGAACAGTCTGTAGATCATCGACTTACGGGAGATGCCTACCAACAAGGGCAGATTCATCACCTGCAACTTCTCCAACTCATTCATCACCTGATAGTTCTCCTCCATCGTCTTGCCGAAGCCGAAGCCTGGGTCGAGGATGATGTCTGCAGCCCCCCAGTCTCGCAACTGCTGAACCTTCTCCGCAAACGACAGAAGCATCCCCCTGACAGTTGGCTGGACAGACATTAATATATAAGGTACGCGAAGGCGAGAGACCATACGGAACATTCTGTCGCTACCCTCTGAGACATCATTTACCAGTCCGGCGCCGAACTCTTCCACCGCCATTCTGGCGACATCAGGTCGAAAGGTATCCACAGAGACGACGCCGTCAGGCAATTCACGGCGCACCACCTCGAGGCCAAATCGCAGCCGCTCCATCTCCTCCGCCTCAGAGACAGGCTGGGATCCAGGACGGGTAGAGCAGGCACCGATATCGATGATCATTCCGCCTTCGGCCATAATCTGATTGGCCCGCTGGGCTATCTCCGCCTCCGTCTGCTTACGACTGGCAGCATAGAAGGAGTCGGGCGTCACATTCAGGATACCCATCACCTGAGGCGTCGCCAAGTCCAACAATTGGCCGTGAATATTGATCGTATAGTCCATAATCGGCTACAAAGATACAAAATAATTAAGAATTAAGAATCATGAATTAAGATTTTTCATTATCTTTGCAGCAAAATTTGCGAAGTTTATGGATATTAAGAAACTATACCAGCTCTATCAGCAGCATCCCTGCATCACGACAGACAGCCGTGATTGTCCTGAGGGAAGCATCTTCCTCGCCCTCAAAGGCGAGACGTTCGACGGCAACAAGTTCGCCCTGCAAGCCCTCGAGAAAGGCTGTGCCTACGCCATCGTCGACGATAAGGACTTGTTTACAGTTGACGGTTTACAGTTTACAGATGATGACACTAAAGGTGGAAGTTCTGAAGGGCTTGCCAGCCAATCAACTGTAAACTGTAAACCGTCAACTGTAAACAATAAAATAATTCTCGTCGACGACTGCCTGCAGACGTTCAAGGACCTGGCCCGCGAGCATCGCCGTCAGTTCGACATCCCCGTCATCGGCATCACTGGCACCAACGGCAAGACCACGACCAAGGAACTCATCGCCGCCGTGCTCTCACAGAAATACAATGTGCTCTACACCCAGG
Organism: uncultured Prevotella sp.; assembly: GCA_900319715.1. Taxonomy (GTDB): domain Bacteria; phylum Bacteroidota; class Bacteroidia; order Bacteroidales; family Bacteroidaceae; genus Prevotella. Next base: position 7,143 of record ONPM01000084.1, on the reverse strand, counting down.
GCAACTTCAACAACGACGTTGGCGTGCCCAAGACCCTCTTCCGCCTGACGAAGAAACATGAGATAGCCGTCATCGAGATGGGAGCCAGCCATCCTGGCGACATCAAGACTCTCGTAGAGACGGCAGAGCCCACCTGCGGGCTGATCACCAACGTAGGCCGTGCCCATCTGCAGGGCTTCGGATCCTTCGAGGGCGTCATCAACACGAAGTGCGAACTCTACGACTTCCTCCGAAGCCGCAAGGACAGCCTCATCTTCATCAATGCTGATAACGAACATCTGATGAGTAGGATTGGCGACGAGGAGGACATCTGGCTCTCACCCTACTCCACAGACCCAGACAACTGGTACAGTTGCATCTCTGGCGAGGTCATCGAGTGCAACCCCTTCCTGAAGTTCCGCTGGCGCGAGCCGCTGATGGTGCTCGAGGAAGAGGGGCGCAGCACGAAGTGGCACAAGGTGCAGACGCAACTCATCGGCTCTTACAATATCGACAACCTCCTGGCAGCCATCGCCGTAGGCATCAACTTCGGCGTAGACCGCAAGAAGATCTGTGCCGCTTTGGAGGAGTATGTGCCCTCGAACAACCGCTCGCAGATGACCGTCACGGAGAAGAACCACCTCATCGTCGACGCCTACAACGCCAACCCCACCTCGATGCATGCCGCCCTCGACAATTTCAGCCTCATCCAGGCCGATCGCAAGATGGCTATTCTGGGGCAGATGGGCGAACTGGGCGAAGAGAGCGACAAGGAGCACCGACTGTTGGTCGACCGCCTGGAATCGTCTGGCTACGACGAGGTATGGCTCGTGGGTGACAACTTCCGCGACATCGACTGCCCCTTCCGCAAGTTCCACGATGTGGAGGAAGTGAAGGCCGCCATCGCCAAAGACTGCCCTGAAGGCTACTACATCCTCATCAAGGGCAGCAACAGCAACCGTCTCTTCCAACTGCCGGATCTGCTCTGACAGATATCTTTCCGCCCGTAAGGCAGGCAGGTCGCCAAAGTAAAACAACTTGTTTTACCTTCGTACAAGGCATCTCTAACAATGATAGAAGGCATCCTTTACAAGGTAAAACAAGTTGTTTTACTTTGGCGAAGATAGGGGGATACACTTTTGGCAAGGCTTAGGCAGCCAGAGACGAGCAAGTATTTCATGCTTAAACAAGAGGGAAGAAACAGATTAAGAGAAAAACATCTGGCAAAATACTTCCGTTTTTACCAAATCTTTTGTACCTTTGCACCAAGATAAGGAATCACGCCATTTCTGCATTGAAGATGAACCATAGAATCGTGGCACTGACCTGTGTGATGATATCCCTGCTGGCAAGTTGTGGGGATGACGAGCAGCGCAAGGAGTTGGACGAGGGGAACGCCGTGTACTACTGGCGCACGGACCTGAGGCTCGACTCCACCGAGCGGGCTTTCCTCCATCTATATAATATAAATAAGGTGTACTGCCGCTACTTCGACGTGGTGATGAACGACGAGGGAGAGCCTATGCCCAACGCGACAATCACCTTCTCAGACACGCTGCCCGAAGGCGTAGAGATGATCCCAACGGTGTATATCACCATCGACTGCCTGCAGAAGCCGCATCAGGGCCTGGCAGCCAGACTGGTAAAGCGCATCCGCCAGATGAACGAGACCAACGACATCAGCGGCGTCCGTGAGATACAGATCGACCACGACTATACGGCCCGCAACATGAAGATCTACTACCAGTTCCTGGAGGAAGTGAGGCAGGCATGGGGGCAGGCACTGTCCACGACGATCCGCCTGCACCAACTCTCGATGGAGGCGCCCCCTGTGGACTATGGTGCGCTGATGCTCTACAACACGGGCGACCCTCAGAAGTTCATGGAGCGCAACCCCATCCTCGACCATCGCGACGTGGCCCCCTATCTGCGACATCTCGACGACTATCCCCTGCCCCTGGCGGCCGCCTACCCTGCATTCAGTTGGCTGCGCATCATCAACGGCGTCGAGTTAGAGCACAAGGCCGAGGCCGAGGAGGTGACGCTGGTGAAGCGCATGGTCGAACAGGAGCGGAGAGACCTGAGCCGCTCAATCATCACCTACCACTTGGACAAAGACAACATTAACAGATATAAACCAGAAACCTATGAAGAGATTTATCATCACTAATCTGCTGGCAGCAATGGTACTGCCCATGCTGGCCTGCGCTGGAGGTTGGACCAGCAACTTCTACCTGTTCCGCATCTACGACAGTCAGGAGTTCAGCGAGCGTGTTCAGAAGATATGCAACGACAACTGGAAAGCCTATCTCGGCAAGTCACCAGACGATTGGTACTGGTTCGACTCCGACGATATCATCGAGTTCGCCCAGAAGAAGGGCGATGCCCTCATGGTGAGCTATGCCAAGAACCTCGATTTGTATCTCAATTGTGCCCGCAGCGTCAGCAGCGAACGATGGGAATATCCATCGAAGGAAGAGATCGCCGAGCGCGGTAAGGTGCTGAAGAGCGTCCGTGAATATGCCCTCGGCAAGATCAAGTCGCGCCTCCGTTCCCAGCACGCCCTGCTCTACATGCGCTGCAACATGCTGCTCGGCAGGCATCAGGACAACGTCACCTTCTGGGAGCAGACCGCCAGCGAGTATATCGAAACTGTCTACAAGGACATGATGAAGAACATCTACGCCGGGGCCCTCTACAAGACGGGCCGCCAGGCAGAGGCTGGAGAACTCTTTGCTGAGATGGGCGATTACAACAGTCTGATGACGCAGTACTACAAGAAGCGCTCCTTCGCAGCCATCCGCCAGGAGTATCTGAACAATCCGAATGCCAAAGTGCTGGTATTCCTGTTGCAGGACTTCGTGAACAATGCCCAAGAGGCCGACGATGCCACCAACCCCAATGCCGAGGGAGTGGGCGGCAAACTCTTCATCCGCGACATCACCAAGAAGGAAGCCCTTCAGATGCGGGACTTCTGCAAGCAGGTCGTCAAGGAGGGCAAGACCGAGGTGCCCATGATGTGGCAGGCCGCCCAAGCCTGGCTCGAGTTCATGTTCGGCGACAAGCGCCAGGCTGCCTCAGACATCATCGACGCTGCCAAACTCAACGGAACAGGAAGGATGAAGGACTGCACCCGCTCGCTGATACTCTATATGACCGCATATCAGGCCAAGGACAGCGAGGCCTTCGACAACTATCTCACAGACGAACTTCAGTGGCTGGAGGAGAATCAGGACTATAACTATGTCAGGGAACGTGTGCTCCATCAGACCCTCCAGAAACACTACGCCGCCCAGCCTTCACGCCTCATCGCCCTCTACAAGACCTGCGACAGTTACAAGTACGGCTATTACATCGACACGATGCAGGTGGAGGGACTGCAGAAATACCTCTACTACGCCAACACGCCTGCCAACAACAATCTGGACCGCTACCTCAAGGCCCATGTCAAGCCTGAGCCCTATGAGATAGAGGATCTGATTGGCACCAAATACATGCGAGTATGCCAGTGGGAGAAAGCCGCCACATGGCTGAAGGACATTCCCAAGTCGTTCTATGAGCGACAAGGCTATGCAGTCTATGTCGCCAACCGCAATTGGAATGTTGAGCCCTGGATCAAACGGCAGTTCCTGAAGCAGGACATCGAGTACAGCGGCACGAAATGGGAACTCAAGAACAATCCCAAACTCACCTTCGCCCAGGAGATGCAGAAACTGGAGGGCGAGCAGAACGTGCTCAAGGGCAAGGCCCTCGAACAGAGTTACTACGATCTGGCCATACGGTATGCCCAGGCCCACTTCCGCGGAGACTGCTGGTGGCTGATGCGCAACGGCAAGAGTACTGGCGACAGCCAGCGTAAAGGCGAAGCCGACCTTGCCCAGAAGGCTGTCTGGCTGCTACAGAAGGCCAGCATGAGCCAGGATGTCAACCTCAGGGAACGCTCCCTCTTCGCCCTCTGCTATGGTGAACTCTACCCCAACTACTGGTACAACGAGAAATGGAACAGCGAGACCTACAAGTACGAACGTGTGCCGAATTCCGAGGCCCAGCAGTTTGTTGCATTCAAGAATCTTTCTGAGTTTGAGACCAGTCGCACACCTGCACCATACGTCTCTCGCTGTGATGAGTTCATTCTGTTCAAGAAACATTATAAGTAAGCACCCTTAATGACCAAGAAAAGCGATAAAATTCCGGTATTTCTGAAATTTTATCGCTTTTCTTGCACGTAATTCAAAAAAACTGCGTACCTTTGCAGCCGCTTTCAGGCAATCGGGATGTAGCGCAGTTGGTAGCGCACTACGTTCGGGACGTAGGGGTCGGGCGTTCGAGTCGCCTCATCCCGACAAAGAAACCAAGTTGGAAGCACAAATGGCTGATTCGTCAGCCATTTGTCTTTTTATGAGAAAATATGGTTGAAGTGATGATGACACTCTTTGCCATCGTGATAGCAGGCTATGCGGCAGGCAGGCTGGGCTATATGGGTGGGGAGTTCGACAAGAAACTGTCGAGCCTGGTCATCAATATCACCTGTCCAGCCCTGATTCTCTCCTCCGCAATGACAGGCGAACTGCCTGACAGAGGACTCATTCTGCCCCTTTTAGGCATCAGTCTACTGACTTATGTGATTCTATCCGGCGTAGGGCTGTTGTTACCACACTATCTCACAAGGAAGAAGGAAGACGAAGGTGTCATAGGCTTTTCGCTAATGTTCGGCAATGTCGGCTTTATGGGCTATCCCGTTGTCGCCTCCATCTTCGGCCATCAGGCTGTGTTCTATGCCGCCGTTCTCAATGTGGTCAACACCTTTGCCGTCTTTACCATCGGCACCATCCTTATCGTTGGAGATCTGGGCGACGGAAAGCGGTTCCAGAAGAAAGTGCTCTACAGCACGCCGATGCTCTCGGCCTATCTGGCGATGATTATCGTTGCCTTAGGTATTGACCATATCCCTGGAGTTGTCAGCCAGCCACTCACAATGATTGGCAACATTACTGTTCCTGCAGCCTTGCTCATTATCGGCTCGTCAATGTCGCAACTATCCCTACGAACCATGCTTGGCAACTGGACGGTCTATACTACAACCCTATTCCGTCTGTTGCTCATTCCTGTCGGCTTCTACTACCTCTGCAGGGCATTGGGCTTCGATTCGTATGTCGTGAATATCAATACAGTTGTCATTGCGATGCCAGTAGCCACCTACGGCACTATCCTCTGCCTGAAATATAATCGAGACACGACACTTATCACGGAGGTTACGCTTATCACTACGCTCCTCTCCATGCTTACCATTCCTTTGCTGACGATGCTGTTCACTTTGTGAACCATGCCCTAAGCCTTTTCGCCTATTCCAATAGGATCACGCTTCAGTTGCTCAATCATCTCGTCAATCTTACGAAGTTCGCGAGGGATGTGGATGCTCTGTGGACAATGGGGTTCACACTGCCCACACTGAATGCAATGGTCTGGCTGGCGATCACGGGGAACAACACGATCCAGAGAGATGAGATACTGGCGACGATGCTTACGATAGTCCTCATCGCCAACGCCTGTTGGCAATGATCCCTCGTTCTTACATTTATTATAATGTACGAAGATAGCGGGAATATCAACGCCATAGGGACAAGGCATACAGTATTTGCAGTCGTTACATGGTATATTCTCCAGTCCGACGATCTTATGGGCAATCTCATCGTCCAGATACCGTTGTTCTTTTTCAGTGAGCGGAGCAAGCGGGCAATAGGAAAGCAAGTTGTCCTTCAGATGTTCCATATAGGTCATGCCACTCAATACCGTCAGTACACCTTCAGGGGTACCGGCATAGCGGAAGGCCCACGAAGCCACCGACCGCTCTGGGGCATGACTCTTCAACTCGGTCATCAAATACTGCGGCAAGTTTGCCAGACGACCTCCTAACAGCGGCTCCATGATGACAGCGGGGATGCCACGCTTATAGAGTTCGGCATAGAGATAACTGGCATCGACATTGTTACGGCTGATCTCATCGGCATAGTCCCAGTCCAGATAGTTCAACTCTATCTGAACGAAGTCCCAATGATACTTATCCTGCATGGCCAATACCTCGTCGAACACGGTCTTCTTGCCGTGGAACGAGAATCCGAGGTTACGAATGCGGCCTGCCTCACGCTCCTTCATCAAAAAGTCCATGATGCCGTTATCGACATAGCGACCATTGAACTCATCCATCCCACCGCCTACGGCATGCAGCAGATAGTAGTCAATATATTCCACTTGCAGTTCCTTCAACGAGTTCCTGTACATCTCGATGGCCTTCTCCCGTTTCCAGTAGTCACGGTTGAAGTTCGACAGTTTTGTGGCAACGAAATACTCACTCCGTTTATGACGACTGAGAGCGATACCCGTACAACGTTCTGACATTCCCTGACAATAGACAGGGGACGTATCGAAATAGTTCAGACCATGTTCGATAGCATAGTCTATCTGACGGTTGATCATATCCTGATCAAACTCGTTGTCATTGTCCACCTTCGTCGGCAGGCGCATCATGCCATAACCTAAGAGCGACACCTTCTCCTTCGTCTTGGGGTTCTCACGATAGGTCATCTGGCCCACAGGAGGCTCCACCTGGTTCTTGTACTCCTCTGCGGCCTGACTTTCAGCCTTACTGCCTCCCTTACAACCTGACAATACGGCGGCTGTGCTAATGGTTCCTGCTCCAAACATCTTCAGGAAACTCCGTCTCGATATATTCTTCTTTTCCATTCTTTTCTTTGTTTCTAGTTAAAAGTTTATAGTTTATAGTTGATTACTTCTATAGTCTTCAGAGATATATCAAGGCTTGCCAGGTTATCATCAAACTATAAACCATCAACTATAAACTCAAAAAAATCAAATCTTCTTATGCACCTCATGGCCTTCTACATAGATGGCCGAGAAGGGACGCGACGGACAAACATACTCACAGGCACCGCAGCCGATACAGGCAGACTCGTTGATAGCGGGAATCAAGGGCGACTCCTCATTGTTCTCGTCGAGCGGCACCATCTCGATGGCTCCAGAAGGACAGTGGCGGGCACAGTTGCCGCACTCCACCTCATCAGTCAGCACTACACAGTTCTTCTTAATCCAAACAGCATGCCCAATCTGAATCGAACTCTTCTCTATATCGTCGAGTGGCTTGATGGC
>ONPM01000083.1 GCA_900319715.1 uncultured Prevotella sp. | reverse complement strand
GTGGATGTAGTTCTCGATGCCGGCAGCCTTCAGATCCTCCATGCAAGCAGGAGCACCGGCTACGACGAACATCGCACGGCCATTCAAATACTTGAAGGCTGGGATAGCATACTCGGCATACTCATCGTCGCTAGAACAGATGACTACGATATCAGCCTTCGCCTCAAGCGCTGCATCAACCCCCTCCTCGACAGTCTTGAATCCGAGGTTGTCAATCACCTTGTAACCAGCACAAGCCAGGAAATTGCAAGAGAACTGAGCACGGGCCTGGCGCATGGCGAGATTACCGATGGTCAGCATAAAGGCGGTAGGCACCTTCGTCTCCTCGGTGTGGATACGCAGATTCTCGAAGTCGGCAGCAAGACGAGTGCTCTCGATAGCCTTGAACGGATGTTCGCAATCCTCGTGGTCCTTTCCGCAGCAACAAGCAGAAACGGCCTTCTTGCCTTCGCTCTTCTCGGTGAAGTTCGGGAACTGGTTCGTACCCAGCAGGAACTCCTTACGCTTGGCGGCATCACCATGACGTTTCACATTGGTAGCGTTGATATCATCCTGAACAGTACCAGCCTTGACAGCAGCGAGGAAGCCCCCCTCCTCTTCCACCTTCAGGAAGATTTTCCAAGCCTCCTGAGCCAGGGCGTCTGTCAGGTGTTCGATATAATAAGAGCCAGCACCTGGGTCAACAATACGGTCGAAATGACTCTCTTCCTTGATGATCAACTGTTGGTTGCGGGCAATACGCTCTGAGAAGTCCGTAGCCTGCTCGTAGGGTGCATCAAACGGGGTCACAACCATCGAGTGAACACTACCAAGGGCTGCACTCATAGCCTCTGTCTGTGAGCGGAGCAGATTGACATAACTGTCGAACAGTGTCTGGTTATAGGTAGACGTCGTGGCGTTGACAATCATCTTACATGCACAGTCGCACTTCGGCTCGTACTGTTTCACAATCTGAGCCCAGAGCAGACGGGCAGCACGGAATTTTGCCAACTCCATGAAATAGTTCTCGGAAACGCCCATGTTGAACTTGATGCTCTTGGCAGCAAGGTCTACATCGACACCGGCATCCGTCAACTGCTGCAGATACTCATTACCCCAAGCCAGAGCATAACCCAGTTCCTGGGCGATGTAGGCACCGGCATTATTCAGGGCATCACTGCTGACGGCGATACAACGGAAATTAGGATATTCCTTCAGGGCCTCGACGAGTTTCGGAGCAATCTCCAGCAGCGGCGTGACATCCTTACCCTTCATCACCATCTTCGCCATCGGGTCGAACTCGATAGAGCCAACCACCTTCTCTTTGTCGTAGCCCTTCTCTGCGAAATAAGCCACGAGAATCTCAGCCAGTTCTAAGGAATGACGCGGACAGGTGGCGAAGTTGACCTCGATACAGTCACAGTAGATACCGTCGAGCAGGCTCTCCACCGTCTCCTTCGAGACCATGTTGCCCTTCAACCTGAAGCCCAGCGAGTCGATACCCTTGTTCAGGATGTCGAGCGCCTTCTTGTTGGCCTCCTTAGCATCAGTCACTTCGATGTTCTGACGAACATACCACACGTTTGAGTCCTTTTTGTTACCACGCACGAAAGGGAATTCGCCTGGCAGAGCGTCGGGCGTCTTCAAATCCTTCAGATCCTCCTTGCGATAGAAGGGCTGCACATTAAAACCTTCATTTGTTCTCCATACCAAGCGCTTCTGAAAATCGGCACCCTTCAAGTCAACCTGAATCTTGTCAAGCCATTCCTGAGTTGTCGGTGCAGTGAACTCGGTAAAGAGTTTCTCTTTATTTGCCATAAATTTACGATAAATATTATATAAGTAATGTTTTAAGTTACACTTAACGGGCTACAAAGTTACAACATTTTTGTTCAATTTATCGTTTTGAATTGTGAAAGAAATAAAAAAACGGATTTTATTCAAAATTAATTGCACATAATTGCATTAAATGAGCATTTTTTAAGTACCTTTGCACACGAATTTGAGTTTTGTAATTGTTAGTTTTTGTATATGGAATCTTTTCAATGGTTGAAAGACCTGTTTATGACCACCGACTCGGTGGCACATATCGTGTTGCTCTATGCAATAGTGATTGCCATTGGCGTCTACCTTGGTAAGATCAAAGTTTTCGGTGTCTCATTAGGTGTAACTTTCGTTCTCTTTGCGGGTATTCTGGCAGGTCATATCGGCTTCACCGCCCCTACAACAATCTTGACTTTCATGCAGGACTTCGGACTTATTCTTTTTGTATTTATGATAGGTCTTCAGGTTGGTCCTGGTTTTTTTGAGAGTTTCGGTACTGCAGGTATCAAACTCAATGGCTTGGCAGCAACCGCCATCTTGCTGAATATCATAGTGATGTTTGCCTGTTACTACATCTTTTTTGATACAAGCAACACTTCCAACCTGCCTATGATGGTGGGCACACTCTATGGTGCCGTGACGAACACGCCCGGACTGGGTGCTGCCAACGAAGCACTGAACACGGTATTCCCACACGGCGGAGCCCCACAGATTGCATCAGCCTATGCCTGCGCCTATCCCCTTGGCGTCTTGGGCATCATCGGTGCCACTATATTAATAAGGTACGCGTGTAAAATAAGGCTGGAGAAAGAAGAAGAGCAATTGAAGGCCATGGAGGAGACCAATACCAATAAGAAGCCATACAAGATGCACCTGGAGGTTACGAACAAGTACCTCGAGGGTAAGACGCTGCTGCAGGTACATGATTTCCTGAACCGCGACTTCGTCGTGTCTCGTCTCGTCCATGAGGGCGAACTCTGTATCCCGAACCGTGACACCATCTTCCATGTCGGCGACCAGATGCTCATCGTCTGTGCAGAGGCTGACCAAGAGGCTATCATGGCTTTCATCGGTCCGAAACTTGACATTGACTTTGAACAGCAGGACCAGCCGTTGGTATCTAAGCGTATCCTCATCACCAACCCGAGAGTGAACGGTAAAACGCTGGCATCCATGCACTTTTCAAGTGTACACGGTGTCAACGTCACCCGCCTTACCCGACATGGCATAGACCTCTTCGCCTCTGCCAGCCTGCCTCTGCAGGTCGGGGATAAGATCATGGTAGTAGGACCAGAAGACGCTGTCGACCGTGTAGCCAACCAGATGGGAAACTCTGTACGTCGTCTGAATGCGCCAAATATCGCCACTATCTTCGTTGGCGTTTTCCTCGGACTGATCTTCGGTTCGTTCCCCTTGGCCATTCCGGGCATGCCAGTACCCGTGAAATTAGGTTTGGCTGGCGGCCCGCTGATCATCGCCATCCTCATCGGGCGCTATGGCTATAAGATCCACCTCGTCACCTACACCACCACCTCTGCCAATATGATGCTTCGTGAGATCGGTCTCGTGCTCTTCCTCGCATCGGTGGGCATCAAGGCTGGCTCAGGCTTCTTCGAGACGGTCATTGAGGGTGACGGACTGCTCTATGTGCTGACAGGTTTCCTGATTACCATCATTCCGATCATGATTGTCGGCCCGATAGCAAGAATCCGCTATCAGTTCAACTATTTCACGATCGCAGGTATGATTGCCGGAACCTACACCGATCCTCCCGCCTTGGCTTATGCCAACAGCATCTGCTCGAAAGAAGCACCCGCCATCGGCTATTCGACTGTCTATCCGCTATCGATGTTCCTGCGTATCTTTACTGCGCAGATCATCATACTGTTCTTCTGCGGGTAATGATTAACAGGACAGCAAACGACAAAGATAATGATACATAAATATATAATAATACATAATCAATAGAAAACAAGATGTATAGTTTCAGACTTCTGCTCAGCGGTTTCTTGTTGGCAAGTACGACGGCGGTGATGGCTCAGGGAGCCAGTAACATCCGCATCAATGAGGTGCTGACCAACAATACCGCCAACATCGAAGACGAGTACGGACAGCGGGAGGCATGGATAGAGTTGGAAAACACTTCTTTTACCACCTACAACATCCGTGGCATGTATTTCACTACCGACCGTTCCGTTCTCAATCCCGACATGAGTGTACCTGAGCGCATTAAGCGGATGAGTGTCATCCCCAGCGGTGATCCCCGTACACAGATTGGAGGGAGACAGCATTTGGTATTCTTCTGCAACTCGAATCCCGCTCAAGGCAAGTTGCACCTCTCGCTGAAGGTTCCCGTGTCAAAACCTGTTTGGATTGGCTTCTACAATGGCAATGCTGTCGAACTGATCGACTCCGTTACGGTGCCGGCACTAGCCGCAGACCAGAGTTACGCCCGTCACGGAAACCAATGGAGTGTGAAGTCGGCAGAGAACGTCACACCAGGCATAGAGAACTTCATCAAGACCGACGAGACGAAAGACGCCAAACTGAAACGCGAAGACCCCCACGGCTTTGGCATCACCCTGCTCGCCATGGGCATCGTGTTCTTCTGCCTGGCACTCCTCTTCTTGTTCTTCTGGCTCTTCGGACTGATTATGGCTCATATCGACACGGCCAAGAAGGTGGTTAACACACAGCCCATCAAGCCCATCACGAAGACGGTCGAGGTGACCCATGACATTGCTCATGCCACAGGTAATATCCTGCAGGACGGTTTGGACAAGAAAGGTATTGACAAAGAGGTCTACATCGCCGTTATTTCCATGGCACTGAAACAGTATCAGGACGATGTGCACGATGTGGAGAGTGGCATCATCACCATCAAGTCACAGCGTACCGGATGGTCGGATGAGGGTAATCAGATGACTCACTTCTCAACGCCCGTCATCCCCACCTCGCACAAAGCGCCCAATATTCCCAAGACCCCAGAAATAAGATAAAAAGGGGAAAGTGAATAGTGAATAATTTGCTACCGCAGCAGTAATCATAAAACTCAAAGTTTAAAGATCAAAGTAACATGAATAAATATCAATATAAAGTACAAGGCGTCGACTACGACGTAGAGATTGAAGAAGTAGAGGGTAACGTTGCCAAGGTTAACGTCAATGGCGTCCGTTTCGACGTAGAGATGAAGCAACCCATCAATCCGAGCAGCACCCTGAAGAAGGTACATGTTGAGGCACCCAAGCCAGTAGCCCGTCCCGCTGTGGCTCCTGCCGCCGCACCTGCCGAGGCCAAGCCCATGGCTCCCGGCGCAGGCTCAGCCATCAAGGCTCCGCTGCCAGGAACCGTCATCGAATTGAAAGTGAATGTAGGCGACAAGGTCAACACGGGTGATATCGTACTGGTACTGGAAGCCATGAAGATGCAAAACAACATCGAGTCGGAGTTCTCCGGAACCGTCACCTCCATCACCGTCAAGCAGGGTGAGACCGTCATGGAAGGCGCTGTGCTGATGACGATTGGATAACAAAAGAAAAAAGAAAAAAGAATGGATTTAGGACAGTTTATCATACAGAACTTTCAGGAGTTCCTGACTTATACGGCCTTTGCCAATGCCACCGTGGGCAATCTCATCATGATTGCAGTAGGTGCCTTCTTCATCTGGCTGGCCATTAAGAAAGACTTTGAACCGTTGTTGCTCGTCCCCATCGGACTGGGTATCATCTTAGGCAATATTCCCTTCCGCGCCGATGCTGGTCTGGAGATCGGGCTCTATGAGGACAATTCCGTGCTTAACATCTTCTACCAGGGTGTGCGCCAGGGCTGGTATCCGCCGCTCATCTTCCTTGGCATCGGTGCGATGACCGACTTCTCGGCCCTGCTGGCCAACCCGAAACTGATGCTCATCGGCGCCTCCGCCCAGTTCGGTATCTTCGGGGCCTACATGGTGGCACTGGCCATGGGTTTCGAGCCCTCCCAGGCTGCCGGTATCGCCATCATCGGCGGTGCTGACGGTCCTACGGCCATCTTCCTCTCATCGAAACTCTCACCCAACCTGATGGGAGCCATCGCTGTGTGTGCCTACTCTTACATGGCCCTTGTGCCGGTGATCCAGCCGTTCATCATGCGTCTGCTCACCACGAAGAAGGAGCGTGTCATCAAGATGAAGCCCGGCCGCGAGGTGTCGCAGACAGAGCGCATCCTCTTCCCCATCATCGGACTGCTGCTCACGACGTTCATCGTGCCGTCCGGTCTGCCTCTGCTCGGCATGCTATTCTTCGGCAACCTGCTGAAGGAGAGTGGCAAGACCACCCGTCTGGCCAAGACTGCCGGTGCAGCCCTCAACGACATCGTCGTGATGTTGCTGGGTCTGACCGTTGGCTGTTCGACACAGGCATCCGAGTTTCTGACCTTCAACACGATCAAGATTTTTGCACTCGGCGCCATGGCCTTTATGATCGCCACCGCCTCGGGTGTGTGCTTCGTGAAGATCATGAACCTCTTCCTGCCTGAAGGCAAGAAACTGAATCCACTGATCGGTAATGCCGGTGTGAGCGCCGTACCGATGGCCGCCCGTATCTCCAACAATCTCGGACTGGAGTACGACCGTCACAACTTCCTGCTCATGCACGCCATGGGTCCGAACGTGGCTGGTGTGATTGGCTCTGCCGTCGCAGCAGGCGCACTGCTTGGATTCTTGTCATAAACAATAAGGAACACGAAGACACGAAGATTTGAGCAATCGTCCAAAAATAGCCATTATCGACCCCAACACCTTGTCGGTGATAGGACTGAAACAAATCCTTCAGAACGTCATTCCGATTATGACGGTCGACAGTTTCGGCTCCTTTAGCGAGTTAGAGTCGAGTCAGCCCGATGCCTATTTCCACTACTTTGTGGCGATGAGCATCGTGCTGGAGCATAAGGATTTCTTTCTAGCCCGTCAGCGCAAGACGATTGTGCTCACCCTCAGTCTCGACACGACATCGCCACTCTCCGACTTCTACAGCCTGTGCATCAACGTTCCCGAGAAGCAACTTGTGCGTTCCATCCTGGCCCTTCAGCAGCACGCTCATGGGCATGGGAAGAACATGCCGCCCATGCCGGACATCATCAACCGCAAGATCCTCTCCGACCGCGAGATAGAGGTGATGTCGCTCATCGTGCAGGGCTACATCAACAAGGAGATCGCCGAGCAACTGAACATTGGCCTCGCCACGGTCATCACCCATCGGAAAAACATCATGGACAAGTTGGGATTCAAGAGTGTCTCCGCCCTTACAATCTACGCGGTCATGCATGGCTACGTAGACATTAATAAAATTTGAAAATTGAAGAATGAACCATCATCTGTCACGCATAGATTTCGAGAACGCCACTGCTGAGGTAACCTGTTTCGACAATGGCACCGAAGTCAGGGAATACCACGCCATCATCCATGTCAACAGCCCCCGGCTCCCCTTTGCCCGGCAACTTGAGGCTGTGATGAATGCGTATGACCATCTGCGAACACAGTTTGCAGACACGCAGGCCGTCTTTAAGCGCTATTTCCTCAGCGATGCTGCCAATCAAGCAGACGAAATCATTGTCGCCGATGTGACCGACTGCGCCAAGAGCATCATCCAGCAGGCGCCCCTCGACGGCACCAAGGTCGCCCTGTGGGTCAACCTGATGTCGAACGTGCAGACCGGCTTAACCAAGAGCGGGCTCTATGAAGTCCGCCACGGAGCGTTCCGCCATCTCTATAATGCCTCCGCCCATAACCTCGCTGCCAACTCTGAGTACCAGATGCGACTGCTCTTCAATGAGTATATTATGCAACTGGCCGAGGAAGGGTGCAAACTGTCGGATAACTGCATCCGCACTTGGCTCTTCGTCAACGACATCGACCTCAACTACGGTGGCGTCGTCCGAGCCCGCAATCAGGTATTCTTCACGCAGGGACTCACTGTCCACACCCATTTCATCGCCTCCACGGGCATCGGTGGCCGCCAGCAGGATCCCAACGTACTGTCTCAGATGGACAACTACGCCATCGCCGGCATCCGCCAGGAGCAGATCAGATACCTCTACGCCTCTACCCACCTCAACCGCACCAGCGACTATGGTGTCTCCTTCGAGCGAGGCACCCGGGTAGACTATGCCGACCGCCGCCACGTGTTTATCTCCGGCACGGCATCTATTAATAACAAGGGTGAGATCATGTATCCGAAGGATGTGGAGAAACAGACCCGCCGCATGTGGGAGAATGTCGAGGCCCTGCTCCAGGAGGCCGAATGCACCTTCGATGATGTCAGCGAGATGATCGTCTATCTGCGCGACATCGCCGACTACGAACAGGTGCGCCACCTCTTCGAAGAGCGCTTCCCCGACAAGCCCTACGTCATTGTCCACGCAGGCGTCTGCCGTCCGGGCTGGCTCATCGAGATGGAGTGCACGGCCGTCAAGGCACAGTCCATGCCTGAATTACCAAGTTTTTAAATTTTCACGAATAACCACGAATTTTCCATTAATTGCTGCGCACAGCATGATATGAACAATTACATGACCATTATATGTTAGATAATATGAAGAAAAGATATTTGTTTTTCATGTTTTCGGTTCTCCTCATGAGTTTCATTGCCGACGAGACGATGACCAAGGAGAACGGTTCGTTCGTCATCAACACCACGGAATTGGGAAAGGATGTCGAAGGCTATCAGGGTACCACCCCGCTGAAGGTGTATATCAAGAGCGGCAAGGTGGAGAAGATCGAGTTCCTCAAGTCTACGGAGACACCCAAGTACTACGTGAAAGTGAAGAAGACACTTCAGGACAAGTGGAACGGCAAGAAGGTGAAGGAAGCCAAGACGATGCAGGTTGATGTCGTCACCGGCGCGACCTTCAGTTCTGAGGCCGTCATCGAGAACGTCCGCCGCGCCCTCGACTACTACCAGAGCCACAAGAAATAACCCAGGTCCCCCTGCACTTAGACTATTCGCGTACCACCGCCCCCGAGTAATCTCACTCCACACTCCTCACACATTGCAGTTGGCGCAGGTGGGGATGTCAGTGGCGGATTGGCTGATGCTTGAGAAAATCGTAGAGCGTCAGTTGGCGCAGGTGGTAATAACTGTTCCAGAAATCCTGCAGGGCTGTGATCTGGTCGCGCCTCGCTTCCTGCCAATATTGTTGGGCCAGCGACAGGTCGTTCACGGTGGCCTGGCCGCGGATGAAGCGTTGCAGCATGGCGGTGTAGGCATCTTCGGCAATCTGCAGCGAGTGGCGGGTGTCGTCAACCATCTCCTGCCGCTGATTGACCTCCGCCACCGTCTGTACAATATCCAGTTCGGTATCACGGCGCTGTTCCTGACGCTCTCGGGCAGCCGTCTCTGCTTTGCTCTGTGCCGCAAGCCACGCATTGCGCTTTTTTCCATGGTCGCTGATGGGCACGGTCAGGTTAACCGTCACCTGATTTTGCACCAACGGACTGCGATAGGCATATTCGAAGCGCTCAGACACCTGGTTGAGTCCTATTGACGCATCGATACTGGCATTCAGGCCCTTTTTGTGCTTGAGTTGTTCTGCGTCGCGTCGGGCTTCCATTTCCTTGAGTTCCATCGACAGATAATTAGGATTATGCTGTGCAGCCTGGTTGACAGCCTCGTCGACGGTCACGCTGAACTGCGGCAGAATGGAGGGTACAATCAGTTCCAGGTGCGTCAATTCGTCCATCCCCAGCCAGACGGCGAGGCTCTTGGCGGCTTTCTGATGGTTGAGCAGGGCACTCTTCAGTGCCGTGGTGGCCAGCGAGCGCTGCAGTGTCAGAATTTCGAGTTCTGCCTTGGAAATAGATGCGATACGAAAGCGCCGCTCGCCGATGGCAAGTATGCTGTCGCACGACTGGAGTTGCTCTCGGGCCATGCAGAGTTGTTCCTGTGCCACCGCCAGCGTGAAGAACCGCCTGACGGCCTCTGCGCCTGTCTGCTCCACCGAATAGTTCATCTGCTGCTGGGCAACGTTCAGCCGCATGGGTTCTGTCTGCCGGCTCCAGTGATAAGGATTGTATCCTAACAGTTCCTGCCGGTAACCGACCCGGACGGGCGTGGTAGCAAACTGATGCTGGATGTAGTCACCATAGTTGCCCAGATAGGCTAGTCCCGTGGAGGCATAGAAGGATCCCCCCCATCGTTCCATCACCTGTTCAGCCTGCAGAATGACACTGGACATGAGCCGCTTCTGCTCGCGATACTCGTCATTGTCGGTATCACTGACATAGCGTTGGGTCATGTCTTGCTCAAATTGCAGCGGCATGGTACTGAGGTCTATTTGCGGTTTACGGCCTGCCATCCACGAGAGCCAGGCATAGTGTGCCTCCTGGAACACACTGCGGTAGCGATCGGCAGTGATGCTGCTGTCTGTGGCCAGTTGGAAGGCGCGCTCCATGTCGAGCCTTACCGTCTGTTGGGCGGAGGCTGTTACGGCCGTAAAGAACAGTACAAGAATAGTTGTCTTTTTCATGGTTGCGTGGTGTTTTGGATGACGGAGACGTGCATGCCGTCAAAGAGTTGGTGTGGAGTATTCACATGAGCACGCAACATGACGGTTCCCTGTGCGTCGACGATGGGATTGACCTCAGTCACTTTGGCCTCATAGACCGTATGTTCGTCGCCCACAGGTACCACTTGAAGACGCGTGCCCACGCCGAATCGACTGAGGTCAGCCTCCATGATACGGAATTCCACATCCATCTGCTGCGGAGAGATCACTCGGCACACGATGTCACCAACCTGAGCCAATTGGCCTGTGTGGGCTGTGACATTAGCCACGATACCGTCGAAGGGGGCTGTCACGCGGGTAATCTTCAGTTCATGACGAGCCGCAGCCAGTTTGCTCTGAGCCAGCAGCAAGCCACTCTTCACCTCGGCAATATGGCGCACGCGCTGTGGCACGTTGTCCATATGTTCTGGGTCGTAGCCCTGAGAGATAATGACATCCTGCATCTGCAGATGCGCCTGGTCTATCTCCCGCTGATGCTGCTCGACGGCATTGGTCTGCCTGGTGGCATCCTGCTCTGCCAGCAGTTGTCCTTGGCGAACGCGATCACCGTTATGCACCATCATCCGCAGCACGGGCAGCGCGATCTCAAACTTCACGTCAGCATAGTGCGTAGCCACCACCTTACCCATGGTCTGGAAAGCGGGAGCCCCCGCACTGTCGGAGGCTTGTCGCGAGCCTGTTGTCTGGCTGATGGTGTCAGTCATTATTTCCATATCCTGAGAATCATTCGGCTGGCTCTGCTGTTGGCAGGCTGTCAACAGCAGTACTATCGTTAGTGAAATCCATATTCTTTTCTGCATAGGATCTTCGTTTGTTTACTGGTTTCTTATATACTATAATTGTCGCAGACTCATCTCGTAGAAGAGCCCTTT
>ONPM01000129.1 GCA_900319715.1 uncultured Prevotella sp. | reverse complement strand
TTGATATAGTTGGCGCGACCGCTGATGCCCCATTCCGGATAGTTGCTCTGACGGGCCAACGCCTCAATCTCGTTGGGATCGACAGCCATCATCTGCCCCATGCCGACGTGGCGCAACGGAACACGGACCGTACAGAAGAGGTCGTCGGCGCTGATATTTTCGGCATACCAATCGGTAATTGTCCATTTTGGTACGCACAGGGTATATTCCTCGCCGTCGGGGAAAGTAAAGACTGTCGAATCAATCTTCACTTTCAACTTTCCTTCAGGATGTACGCCATAGATGGCCTGATCGTGAATCACGCGGCCATAGTTGGGGAAGAAAGTACCGTTCTTCCGGGTGATATAGATGAGCGAAGCCGTGAAGCCGTAAGGACCCGAGCCATCGTCGCTGCCCTGTTTGAAACTAGTCCAGTAGGTAGGTTCCGTACGTCCGGCATTACGGTGGCAACTGCCACAACTATATCCGGCATAGACAGGACCGAGACCGCCACCATGACCATTCTCGTTGGAACTCTTCACGTTGTCATACAGACGGTCGCCTTTGTTGAACCGCAGATCATAGGAACCAGACAGCCACCGCGCTCCCTGGTCGTAAGCCACCGACGAATTGTAGAATCCGGTGGCCGTTCCTGCCGACAGAGAATAGCCGGCAGGTATCTCGATGTCAACCACATCGAGTTGGTCATCGTCATCACAGCCGGAAAGCATGAAAAGGCCTGTGATAAATAGTGAAATACTAAGTTTTCTATTCATGATTACTTCACGGTGCGAGCCTTTCCGTCCTTGAAGATGAGATACTCCAATGTATGGAAGCCACGCAGGCTCTGGGCGCCTTCGATCTTCTCATCGCTATCGCCGTCCTCCCAGTTCAGACCAGAGAAATTCTGAGACTTCAGGATCTGTGCAATCTGTGCCTGATCGAGCGGCCAGGAGTCCATGTTGGGGTCAAGGCCCATCTCATCAACGGGACCGAAAAGGAATGCCTCACTCGACTCCCACGGTTCGCGGGCTGTCAGCCAGGCATTAGCACAGGCAGCGAAGGCGTTGTTGGAAGGATTAGCCTTGAAGGTCTTTACGGCCTCATCAAGTTTGGCATTGAGTGCAGCCAGATCTTGATAGGTGGGAAGCACTACCGCATCGACGTACTGCTTCACAACGGGATCGAGTGTTGCATCATCATTGATATTCTCACTGAAGTAGGGTTTCAGGGTGTTCTCGATAAAGTCGCCCAGATCCGCGCAGGCATCCATGGCCACAGCAGCCTCCTTAGAGTTGATGTTGCTACGGAAGGGCTGGGGGATGGCGTAAATGGCATCAGCCGCATGTTTGATGGCCGCCTTGGTCTGACTGTCGAGGTCGGGACTCTTGGCTGCGAGGACAGCAGACAGAGAGTTGGGGCTGATGCTTCCGTCGCGAGAGCCGTAATAGGCGTTGCGGATTGAGAAGATGTTGTTGCGATAGTCGTCACGGGAGTGCCAACTATACCACGACTCCACGGCATAAAGGGCCTCTTCGCTATTGCCGGCCTGTAACAGACGGTATGGCTCGCCTATCTTCTGGTCGCCTACCTCGCCAGCGATGTCGATACAGCCGTCGAAGATTTGTTCCACACAGTCGATGGCTGACTTATACTCATCGCTGTTGTGGTTCTTGAAGATGTCGGCATAGCCGTTGTTCCACTCGTCATACAACGTCTGGGCATCCGTCTTCAGCAGACCGGACACGACGGTCATGTAGTTGGCCCACTGCTCTGCATAAGCCTCATTATAGTCGAGATCATCGGCATTGTCGACATCAATCTCAACGGGGTCTACGGGTGCAGGCTGAGGGTCATCATTCTTGTCATCACCACAGGCCGCCATGCTGAAGGTCAGGGTCAGCGCTGCGGCAAACATCATTGCATACTTTGAAATCTTTTTCATTGTTGTTAAATTAATTATGATTATAGTGTTCTTATTTCCTGGCGAACCAGAGTTGATAGGCTATGCCAATGCGGAACTCGTTCTCGCTGTTGTAAGGACCAGAGCCGAACATCTTGCCGGTACCGATCTGGCGGGTGGTGTAGTCTGCCTTCACCACCAGATTAGACAGCGGACGCCAATTCAGGCCAAACGACCAGAGACTCACCTGGCACCGGTTGTCGCCAATCAATCCATCCTCACACGTCTCCTGAGGATTATAATAATTATAATGTACAAAGGGATAGACCACAGGGAAAGCATTGACATGGGGGAAGAACGACTTCAGGTTGACCCCCACTTCCGCGCTCCAGTCAACGGCTCGCCTGGCCACTGGTCCCATACGGCTATAGGGCGACTTGCTGGAATAGCGACGGTTGGCAGCCGTCACACCTATCGTCTCAGTGATGTTGCCTGAAAGATAGTTGGCACGGGCCGTCACATATTGATTGACATACTGCGCATCGAAAGAATAGAGCAGTACATTCACATCGTCGTATTCTGCATAGGTGATCAACTTATCTGCATTCTTCTGAGCCTTGGGATTATAGAAGACAGAGGCACCGAGGCGCAGACCTGGGACACCCGTCCAGTTCAGACGGGCCGTATAGGCTGGTGCCGTGAAGTTGTCCACTTCCAAAAAGCCCTGTTTGGCTTTCTTCACCCAGTTGTAACAGTCGAAGCCGTTGGGGTTGAGACCACTGGTGATCATGGCTTCATAGTCGAAGGTGGCGGCACCTTTGCCGAAGCGTCCGAAGAACTCAAGACCCGTTTCGTGCCACGTCGATGCCATAATCGTTGTCGCTCCCTCAGGCCGGGCTGCCGTAAAGAAATTCAGCGGTTCATGGTGCGAATTGGTCAGGCCGACGGGAATAATCATATGACCCACACGGACATTGAACTCGGGAACAATCAGACGTGTCAGATGAAACTGCTCCAGCGCCACCTCACCGCCTTTCTCCACCTCTGTCTCGTATTCGCCATTCTCACTGCCAGACTGCGACTCTATCTCGTAGGTGATACCCGTACCCCCCGATTCAAATTCTATCTCTGCAGAAAGAATCCACTTCGGATTGATCTTGTACTCTCCCTCTAATACAAATCGGGGAATACTGATCTCATGATGGTTCTTCTTGGTATTGCCCTTGCTGCCACCGTAGTATCTGTTCAGTCCATAGTCCTTAAACGCCGCGAGCATCTCGCCATAGCCGCCGAGACGCCATTTCTCATAGCCTTTCACCTCGTCTGACGGGGCCTTGGACTGTACGGCCTCTGTCTCTTGAGTATCAGCAGTCGTGCTGACTTCTTCAGCAGGTCCTGTTGCCATAGCCGAACCTGTCAATGTGCTTAAAGTAAGCAGGAGAACTATTCTTTTCATGTGTATACCTATATCTATATATCACTCTCTGTGGTTTCCGAAAACCGGGTGCAAAGGTACTGGGCTTGCAGGAAATAAACAATACCTAAAAATGATGAAAATGCCCGAAAAGACTCAAAAATCGGGATGGCGAAGGTCTAAAATACCAATTTGTTATTATTGCACATATCAAAAATAATGCCTACCTTTGCACCCGATAATCATTAGTAGGTATGAAAAATCAGAAGATGTATGAGGCGGACGACAAGATGATCTCGCTGATCCGCGATAATTACGACCTGTTGCAGATGCTGGGCAGTTTTGGCATCAGTCTTGGTTTTGGCGACAAGACAGTGAAAGAGACCTGTGACGACAACCATGTGGATACATACACTTTCCTGGCGGTAGTCAACTTCACGGCCAACAACTACGGCGAGTTTGAGGCCGATGAACAAATCAGCGTCCCCACCCTGCTGCACTACCTCGAAGCCAGTCATGCCTATTTTCTCGATTTCCAGTTGCCCTACATACGCCGCGAACTGCAGGAGTCGCTCAACGAGAGCGAGTCGCTGGCGAAACTGATACTGCGGTTCTACGACGAATATGCCCACGAGATCCGCCGTCACATGAAATATGAGCAGAAGACGCTGTTCCCCTACGTACAGTCGCTGATAGAAGGCCTTCCCGCCAACGACTATAACGTGGATACCTTCTCCAAGCACCACAATGCTACCGACAAGAAACTGCGTGAGTTGAAACTCCTGATCATCAAGTACCTGCCCCAGGACGGGCTGCACAACAACCAACTCACCGCCACGCTTCACGACATCTACGAGAACGAGGTATGGCTGCGCCAGCACGCCACGGTAGAAGATCACATCTTCGTGCCTGCCATCCGCCGTCTGGAGCAGGCCACCAAGCAGAGCGATGTCACTCGCAACATCTCCGACATGGTGTTCAAGGCGTCGACAGGTCAGAACCCAGACACCCTTTCCGACCGTGAGAAAGACGTCATCATCTCATTGGTGCAGGGCATGTCGAACAAGGAGATTGCCGACCACCTCTGCATCTCGGTGAATACGGTCATTACCCATCGCCGCAACATCGCCCGCAAACTACAGATCCACTCCCCAGCCGGCCTCACCATCTACGCCATCGTCAACAACCTCGTAGATATCTCTTCTGTCAAACTCTGACAATAGGGGTACATATCTCTTGATTCCGAATGATGACCCATCCACTGTCTCTGCTCATAGGCTGGCTGCTCGACCTGATGGTTGGCGACCCGCAGCGACTACCCCACCCCGTCGTATGGTTTGGCAAGATGATTGCTGCCTGCGAACGCAAACTCAACAGGGGTACGAATCGCAAACTGAAAGGTGCGCTGACAGCCGTCGGCCTCATTCTGTTTGTCTTTGTCTTCACCTGGATGCTCCGCAAGGTCTTGGACACTTACGCACTCTACCTCTTCGATGCCATTGCCATCTTCTATTGCCTGGCAGGAACGACACTGATTCGTGAGGTAAGAGCAGTATTCCTCGCCCTGGACCGTTCTCTGGATGAAGGCCGTAGGCAGGTGGCCCGCATCGTGGGGCGTGACACTTCTGAACTCTCTGCCCAAGAAGTGCGCACAGCAGCATTGGAAACACTTGCCGAGAATCTGAGCGACGGGGTGATAGCCCCCCTCTTCTGGTTGGCCATCCTTGGAACCCCAGGCATGCTGGCCTATAAGATGGTGAACACCCTCGACTCGATGATTGGCTACAAGACTGACCGCTATCGTGCCTTCGGATGCTGGGCTGCCCACATCGACGATATCGCCAACTATATCCCAGCCCGCCTCACGGCCCTTCTCATGCTGACGTTTTCTCCCCCTAAGTTAGGGGGAGTCAGAGGGGGTCTGAACAGACTTAAGTTCGTCCGCAAATACGGCCGCAACCACGCCTCGCCCAACAGCGGCTACCCTGAAGCCGCCCTCGCCGCCATCCTCGATTGCCGCTTCGGTGGTCCCCACTACTATTTCGGCGAACTCTTCGATAAGCCCTACATAGGCACTAACGACCGTCCCCTCACTACCGAAGATATGAAAAAAGCCGTTCGCGTCAATCGAACGGCCGAAATTCTTATGGTTGCTATTGTGCTGCTGTGTCAACTTGCTTTTTTCCTCTAAAAATACTTCGTAATCTTCGCACCCTCAAAGTTATTCATCTCGTTCATCATCCGAACGGCAGAGTCGATAATGGGGAAGGCACAAAGCGCTCCTGTTCCTTCTCCTAATCGCAGCCCTAAATGCAATAGAGGCTTGGCATCAACGATGTCGAGCATCATCTTGTGACCAGCCTCGTCGCCACAATGGGTGAAGATCATATAGTCCTGAGCAGCAGGATAGAGCCTGATGGCTCCCAAAGCACAGGCCGTCATGATAAAGCCG
>ONPM01000081.1 GCA_900319715.1 uncultured Prevotella sp. | reverse complement strand
GATACCTGAACGTACCAGACTCTCGGCGCACCACGAGCCAACACCGCCCACACCGAAGATGATCACACGCTTCTGGCCGATGCTGCTCATCACCTCATCTCCCAACAGAAGTTCCGCCCTGCGGAAGATTGCTTGTGTGAATGCCATATTGTCATTATTTAGGCTGCAAAGTTACAACTAATTTTAGAACTAATCGCCAATCGTATACACTTTTTTGCAAAATACCCTCATGTTGGTATTTCCTGTTCCGCTATTTGTTCGTACCTTTGCACCCGAAAACTTAAGAAACAAAAGATTGTGACGAAGACGATATTATGGATGATGGGATAAGTTGCGTGCCGTTATCGACTATGCCCACACTTGGCGCGAGACGCACAAGAAATAGTATAAGGCATATGCGCTTGGTGCAGATAGAAAAAAAAGAATTGGCTTTTTTTGGAAATTTCAGAAAAAGTGTCTATATTTGCACCAATGAAACTCTTGAGATGCCTCATACTGGTCTTGACGCTGGGCCTCGGCCTGCCGCTGATGGCGCAGGGCGGCGTGGTGTCGCTCGTCAAGAAGGTGGGTACCTTGATCGACTCCATGTCGGTCAAGGGTGTCGATCGCCGCTATATCGATGCGCCCGAGAAGCCCTGGCAGCTCATCTTGAAAGGTAACGTGAGCCAGACCATCGTGAGCATGCACACGCAGGGGAGTATGTATGGGGAGGAATATAGTGCCCACCCGCATCTGAAGACCACACCGGCGCAGTATCTCGGTTTCTGGGCGGGCTATCGGGGTTACGGCTTCGGCTACACGGTGAACGTCGGGGGCGACAAGGGTAGCTATCTCACGTTCGGTGCCACGGGCGGTGCCTTCGGCATTAACGTGCGTATCCACTCGTTCGACAACCGCAACCCGACGCTGGATCTGGCCACCGACCTGATTGCCGAAGATGACAAGGAAGACTGGAGCGAGGTGCAACTGGTGGATCCCATCCATGTGAATACGGTGATTGCTGATGGCTACTATCTCTTCAACGGCAAGCGTTTCTCCTATGCCGCCGCCTACGACCAGTCGGTCATCCAGAAGCGCTCGGCGGGGTCGCTGATGGCCGGACTGATGTACAACTATACGCATATCGACTATGCCTCCGACCTGAATGGCGACATCATCTACATGATGGACGGACTGGGGCGCGTGAAACTCTGGCAGGGTAGCGTCGGCGTGGGGTATGCCTACAACTGGGTGCCCGTGCGCGGACTGCTTGTCAACGTGATGGCCATGCCTATGCTCACCTTTGTCAACAAGCTCAAGGCCTATGCCTATGCCACGAACGTCGAGGAGCTGATGGAAGATCCTTACTTCTGGGATCCCGACGTCTCAGACGAGGAGTGGGACAAGTGGTTCTATGATAGCCTGCGCATCAAACCCCTGGGCGACCAGACCTACAACAGCGGCATCAGCATCGGTTTCGATGCCCGCATGTCGGTCACCTACAACTTAGGGCGCTATTTCATCAATGCTTACGGACAGTTCAACAACATCCGCTACCACCACAACAGTACGCACGGCTACCTGAACGACTGGTTCATCAACGCCTCTATCGGCATCCGTCTATAGTGACGGCATCTTGGATGACTAATTTTATGATTTGCCATCTCCAAGGCTTATTTTTTGCAAAATACCCTCATGTTGGTATTTCCTGTTCGCATTGGCTCGACCAGACGATGGAGTTTGTGGCAGTGGTCTACACACGGCTGTTCCAGTTGCTGGCGGTACCTACGATTGTGCTGGCGGTCATCACGACATTTGCCACTTTCGGAGCCCAGGGCTCAGGCAAGATTTTCGGGCGTACGCTGACTTACACCCTTCTGACGACCTTTGCGGCGGCGGCTGTGGGAGCAGTGCTCTATGTGTTGGTGGCTCCTGGCAATCTGCCTGCTGAGTCTATCGGGCAGGGTGGGGAGGCTGTCGCTGATACGCCCCAACTGTCTTACTATAGTCATCTGATTAGTCTCATCCCGAATAATATCGTCAAGCCGTTCCTTGAAGGCAATGTGCTCTCGCTGCTGCTGTTGGCCTTTGCCATCGGCATCGGACTGTCGAAGTTGCCTGAATCCGAGAATAAGGCTGTCGTCGTGAAAGGGTTGTTGGGGCTTCAGGAGCTGCTCTTCCTGCTGATTCGCGGCCTTATCTGGACGCTGCCCCTGGGCATCGTGGCTTTCTCAGCCCAACTGTCGGCCCAGGTGTCGGCAGGTGTCGTAGCCGACAGCATCGGCAAGTATGTGCTGGTGGTGCTGGGTGGCAATGTGATACAGGCCGACAGCATCGGCAAGTATGTGCTGGTGGTGCTGGGTGGCAATGTGATACAGTTCTTCGTCGTATTGCCGCTGTTCCTGCTGGCACGAGGACTGAACCCCGTCCATGTGCTGGGGCGCATGATGCCTGCCGTGCTGATGGCCCTCTTCACCAAGAGCAGTGCTGCCACGCTGCCCGTGACGATGGATACCGCCGAGAATCGTCTGGGTGTCAAGAAGAATATCGCCCGCTTTGTGCTGCCCATCTGCACCACGATCAATATGAACGGCTGTGCAGCCTTTATCCTCGTCACCTCGCTCTTCGTGATGCAGAACGGTGGCACGCCCTTGACGCTGACAACCATTCTCTTGTGGATCCTCATCTCTGTTATTTCTGCCGTAGGCAATGCCGGCGTGCCCATGGGCTGCTATTTCCTTACCCTCTCGCTGATGTCGGGCATAGGGGCACCTGTGGCCATCTTAGGGGTCATCCTGCCCATCTATACCATCATCGATATGGTGGAGACGGCCGAGAATGTATGGTCTGATTCCTGTGTGGCTGCCATGGTCAACAAGGATCAGATGCGTTAATTATACTAAAAAACGTAGGGATATCCTTCCGCTTTCCTCTTTCCGCTTTCCTCACTTCACTTTTTATTTGTAACTTTGCAGCCAGAACTAAACAACCGTGATGGCATGACGAAAAATATTAGTGCAGTGATTTTATGTGCCTTTGTGTCTTTCCTGTTGATGATATCGTGTGGTGATGGGAAGAAAAAGACGCAGGCTACTGCTCAGTATAAGACGATGGTGGTGGGGCGCAAGGATATGACGCTCTCTCAGGAATATAGTGCCCGGCTGACAGGACGGCAGATCGTGGAAGTGCGGCCCCAGGTGTCGGGGTGTATCACCCGTATCCTGACTGGCGAGGGCGAGATGGTACGCAAGGGCCAGACGCTCTTCATCATCGACCAGGTGCCTTACCGTGCTGCCTTAGAGGTGGCTGTGGCAGCACGTAAGAGTGCTGAGGCCCGTCTGGCCACGGCACGCATGAACTACCAGCACGAGCAGACCTTGCTGGAGAGTCATGTGGTGGGTGGCGTCAGCGTAGAGACCATGCACAATACCTTGCTGGAGGCTGAGGCAGCACTGGCACAGGCCAAGGCGCAGGAGGTGAATGCCCGCAACAACCTGGGGTATACCGAGGTGAAGAGTCCGGTGAGTGGGGTGGCATCGATGATTCCCTGGCATGTGGGCTCGCTTGTCAGTAGCAGTATTACCGAGCCTTTGGTCACCGTGGCTGACGACAGTGAGTCGTTTGCCTACTTCAGCATGACCGAAAAGCAGGTTCTCGACCTCGTAGCACAATATGGTTCTGTGTCTGACTTCATCAGGAAGGCACCAGTCGTGAATCTGCGCCTGAGCAATGGCCAGGACTATGGTGAGACGGGACGGATCACCGCTGTCAGTGGTACCGTCGATACGCAGACGGGAGCCGTCACATTACGTGCCACCTTCCCCAACCGTGCTCATCTGTTGCAAAATGGTGGCAGTGCTACCATCGTAGTGCCGGCTCATCGTACGGACTGTATTGTCATCCCGCAAGAGGCTACCTATGAGTTGCAGAACCGTATTTTTGTCTACCGTGTCATCGACGGTAAGACGAAGGCCACCCCTGTTACGTTGTTCTCTCATAACAATGGCCGCGAATATATTGTGGAACAAGGCCTTAGTGTGGGCGATACCATTATCGCCGAGGGTGCCGGACTGCTGAAAGAGGGAGTGGAGGTGAAAAGTGAAAAGGTGAAAAAGTGAAAAGGTGAACGTCAAGACATTCATAGACAGACCGATACTGTCGGGGGTTATCTCCGTACTGATGGTGCTGGTGGGCATCATCGGACTGAGTCGTCTGGCTCTCGAGCAGTTCCCCGAGATTGCCCCGCCTACGGTGAGGGTGATGGCCAGTTATACTGGTGCCAATGCCGAGACCGTACAGAAGAGCGTCGTCGTACCGCTCGAAGAGGCCATCAACGGTGTGGAGGGTATGATGTATATGACCTCGACGGCCTCAAACAATGGAACTGCCTCCATCGGCATCTTCTTCCGGCAGGGCACCGATCCCAATATGGCGATGGTGAACGTACAGAATCGGGCTGCCACCGTACAGGGGCGCCTGCCGAGTGATGTGGTGAAGAGTGGACTCACGGTGCGTAAGCGACAGACGTCGAATATCAAGCAGTTGTCGGTCTATTGTCCCGACAGCACCTTCGACAGGGCCTTCCTGGCCAACTATACGAAGATCAACATAGAACCGCGTCTGAGCCGTATTCCCGGCGTCGGTGAGGTGAATGTGATGGGGGCTGACTACTCCATGCGCATCTGGCTCGATCCCTTGAAGATGGCCCGCTACGGACTGACGCCTTCTGATATCACACAGGTACTCAACGAACAGAACGTGGAGGTGGCCACGGGTACGCTGGGGGCTGAGAGCCAGAACACCTTTCAGTATGTGCTGAAATACCGTGGACGCTATGAGGAGGAACAGGGCTACGAACAGATGGTTGTGCGCTCACTGCCCAATGGCGATGTACTGCGCATCGGCGACATCGCTCGAGTGGAACTGGGTTCACAGAACTATAATATCATCGGTGAGACGAATGGATGCCCTGGGGTGAATATCTCCATCAACCAGGTGGCGGGATCGAACGCCAATGAGATCATCAAGCAGATAGACCGTGAGGTGGAGGACATCCGCCAGTCGTTGCCTCCTGGGGTTGTCATCGAGGATATCGAGTCGAAGAAGGATTTCCTCGATGCCTCTATCGCCAGTGTGGTGGAGACCCTCTTCGAGGCACTGGTGCTGGTCATCCTCGTGGTGTTCCTTTTTCTGCAGAGTTGGCGTGCCACGATCATCCCGGCTGTCGCCATCATCGTGTCGCTCGTGGCCACCCTGGCTGTCATCTATGCCATCGGCTTCTCCCTGAACATGCTGACGCTCTTCGCCCTTGTGCTGGTCATCGGTACGGTGGTCGATGATGCCATTGTGGTGGTGGAGGCCGTGCAGACCAAACTGGAGAGTGAAGAGTGTAGAGTGAAGAGTGAAGATTCACTTACCGAAGAGGCCATGCACGACATTACCTCAGCACTGATTACCACGACGCTGGTGTTCATGGCCGTCTTTGTGCCTGTCTGCTTCATCAGCGGTGTCACAGGTACCTTCTATACGCAGTTCGGACTGACGATGGCTATCGCTGTGGGCATCTCGCTCTTCAATGCCCTGACGCTCTCGCCGGCACTGAGTGCGCTGATTATGAGGAGTAATCGGGTAGAGAGTGAAGAAGCAAAGAAAGGACGGGGCCATGGTGTACTTCGTCGTTTCAATGCCGGATTCAATGCCCTGCTCAACCATTATAAGCAGGCGGTGGCTGTCACGATTCCCCGTCGCTGGCTCTCTGTCGGGCTTGTCGTGCTCTCTGTTGTCGCCCTGGTGTGGATGATGCGCACCACGAAGACGGGACTGGTGCCCAACGAGGACATGGGTACCGTGTTCATCAATGTGCAGGCCTCACCAGGCAGCAGCCTGCAACAGACCTATCAGATTTTAAAAGAGGTGGAAGAGCGTATCAAGGACCTGCCGCAACTACGCATCTACTCGCTCATCGCTGGCAACAGCAACAACTTCGAACAGTCGTCATCGAATGGTAACTTCACCCTGAAGTTGAAGAAATGGGACGAGCGCAAGGGTAGGGGAGACGACGTGCAGAGTGTCGTGGATGAGATCTACCGCCGTACGGCTGATATCACTAAGGCGAAGATACAGGTGAATACACAGAACATGCTGCCGGGCTTCGGACGTATCAATGGCTTCGAATTACACGTCCAGGATAAGCATGGAGGCACCATCGACGAGTTGCTTGCGCAGACGAACCACCTCATTGCTGCCCTGAACGAGCGTCCGGAGATCAGTCGTGCCTTTACCAACTTCTCGCTGAAGTATCCCCAGTATCGGCTGGAGGTGGATGCGGCTCTCTGCAAGCGCCGTGGCGTCTCTCCTAGTGAGGTGCTGTCTGCCCTGAGTGGCTATATCGGCGGTTCGTATGCCTCTAACTTCGTGCGCTTCACCAAACTCTATCGGGTCATGGTACAGGCTTCTCCCGAGTATCGTCTCGACAAGGAGTCGCTCAACAATATCTTCGTGCGCACTGCCAGTGGCGAGATGTCTCCCATCGGTCAGTATGTCACATTGACGCGTATCTATGGTTCCGAGACTCTCTCACGCTTCAACCTCTTCCCGTCGATACAGGTGGGAGGGACGGCTGCTGAAGGCTACAGCAGTGGTCAGGCTATTGAGGCCATCCGTCAGACTGCCGCCGAGGTGTTGCCCGAGGGCTATGGCTATGAGTTTGGCGGTATGACGCGTGAGGAGGCCTCTGCACAGAACACCACTACCCTGGTCTTCGTCATCTGCATCATCTTCATCTATCTCATCCTCTGCGCCCTCTACGAGAGCCTGCTCATCCCACTGGCGGTCATCCTGAGTGTACCCTTCGGACTGGTAGGATCCTTCCTCTTTGCCCAACTCTGGGGACTGGAGAACAATATCTACATGCAGACGGGACTGATCATGCTCATCGGCTTACTGTCGAAGACGGCCATCCTGCTCACCGAATATGCCTCCACACGCCGACGTCAGGGGATGGGCATCGTCGAGGCTGCCCTCGATGCTGCTGCCGTACGTCTGCGCCCGATTCTGATGACTTCCCTGACGATGGTCTTCGGCCTGTTGCCACTGGCCCTTGCTACAGGTGTAGGAGCCAATGGTAACCATTCGTTAGGTGTGGGAGTCATCGGTGGCATGCTCATCGGCACCGTGGCACTGCTGTTCATCGTGCCCAGCCTCTTCGTCATCTTCCAGAGCATAGAGGAGAGGTTCAGGAAATAGGTTCGGAAAAACCTCAATGAATTATTGGTTCAACAGAAATCTGAAAAAATCGCTAAGTGCTTTTCTCTAAGCGACTTAGCGATTTCCTTTGTTGGGGTACTCGGACTCGAACCAAGAATGACAGGACCAGAATCTGTAGTGTTACCATTACACCATACCCCAATGTCAATTGCCATCCGGAACACCCTTGTTCCTTCAATTGCGGGTGCAAAGGTAGTGCTTTTTCTTGAATTGACAAAATTTTAAGAGGAAAATTTATAAAAAAGCGCTTTTTTTTCACTTTTTACACTTTCCTCTCTCCACTTTCCACTTTTTTATTGTACCTTTGCACACTCAATACATTATTAATATATATGAACGAACTGGTAAAGACCATAACAGAAGCGATACAAGAAAAAAAAGGCAGTGGCATCGTTGTCGCTGACCTCACCAAGATTGATGGCAGCATCAGCAACTACTTCATCATCTGCGAGGGCAACTCACCCACGCAGGTGGAGGCCATCTGCGAGTCGGTGGGCGATATATGCCGTGAGCGGCTGAAGGAGAAACCCATGCATGTGGTGGGACTGGAGAATGCCCAGTGGGTGGCCATGGACTATGGCGATGCCCTGGTACACATCTTCCTGCCCGACGTGAGGGCCTACTATGACCTGGAACACCTTTGGGAGGATGCAGAACTCACGAGAATCGAGGATTTGGATTAATTTTAGTTTACGGTTTACGGTTTACAGTTTACAGATGATAACCTGGCAAAGCCATTCGTCACCTGATAGTAATAATGAACTGTCAATTGTCGCCTATAGAAGTAATCAACTGTAAACCGTAAACTGTAAACTGTAAACAAAAAAGAATATGGACAAGAACAATATACAAAACAGCGGAAACGGTCCGAAGATGAACATGCCCAAGTTCAATATGAACTGGATCTATGCCATTGCCATCTTAGCATTAGGACTGTTGTATTTCTCCAGTGGAGGACCACAGAACAGCAGTGTCAGTCGTACTGCCACCTATTCAGACTTCAAGTCGATGATCGACCATGGCTATGCCTCGAAGATTGTGATCAACAAGACGCAGGGCAACCTGAAGATGTACGTCAAGCCTGAACACATCCGCGATGTGTTCCATCAGGGTGCCCAGCAGACGGGTAAGGATCCCTATGTCGAGGTGGAGTTCGGCTCTATCGACCAGGTGGAGGAGTATATCAACCAGGCCAAGGAGGCCAAGACCTTCACGGGCGACTATACCTATGAGAACCGTAAGGAGAACGACTTCCTGAACATGATCTTCTACAACATGTTCCCCATCATCCTGCTCATCGCTTTGTGGATGTTCTTCATGCGCCGTATGGGTGGTGGCGGCATGGGCGGCGGTGGCAGCGTGTTCAGCGTCGGCAAGTCGAAGGCGAAGATGTACGAGAAGGGTGGCGACCTGGGCATCACATTCAAGGACGTGGCTGGTCAGGCAGGTGCCAAACAGGAGATCCAGGAGATTGTGGACTTCCTGAAGAATCCTCAGAAATATACCGAACTGGGTGGTAAGATTCCCAAGGGTGCCCTGCTCGTTGGTCCTCCGGGAACGGGTAAGACGCTTCTGGCGAAGGCGGTGGCCGGTGAGGCTGGCGTGCCTTTCTTCTCGATGTCGGGTTCCGACTTCGTGGAGATGTTCGTCGGTGTGGGTGCCTCCCGTGTTCGTGACTTGTTCCAGCAGGCCAAGTCGAAGTCGCCTTGTATCATCTTCATCGATGAGATCGACGCCGTAGGCCGTGCCCGTTCTAAGAATCCTGCTATGGGTGGCAACGATGAGCGCGAGAACACGCTGAATGCCCTGCTGACGGAGATGGACGGCTTTGGCACCAACTCGGGTGTGATCATCCTCGCTGCCACGAACCGGGCAGACATGCTCGACTCAGCCCTGCTCCGTGCAGGACGTTTCGACCGTCAGATCCACGTAGACCTGCCTGACCTCAACGAGCGCAAGGAGGTGTTCAAGGTGCATCTGAAGCCTGTGAAGACCGACGACAGCGTTGATATCGACTTCCTCGCCCGTCAGACGCCAGGTTTCTCGGGTGCCGATATCGCCAATGTCTGCAACGAGGCAGCCCTGATAGCCGCCCGTCATAACTCACAGTCCGTGAAGAAACAGGACTTCCTCGATGCCGTAGACCGTATCATCGGCGGTCTGGAGAAGAAGACGAAGGTGATGACCGAGAGCGAGAAGCGTTCCATCGCCATCCACGAGGCTGGTCATGCCACCATCTCATGGTTCACGGAGTTCGCCAATCCTTTGGTGAAGGTGAGCATCGTACCCCGTGGTCAGGCCTTGGGTGCCGCCTGGTATCTCCCCGAGGAGCGTGTGCTCCAGACCAAGGAGGCCATGCTCGACGAGATGTGCTCCCTCCTGGGAGGTCGTGCCGCAGAGGAACTGTTCATCGGTCAGATATCCACGGGTGCCATGAACGATCTGGAGCGCACCACCAAGCAGGCCTACGGCATGATTGCCTTTGCCGGCATGAGTGATAAACTGCCCAACATCTGCTACTACAACAATGCCGAGTACCAGTTCCAGAAGCCTTACTCTGAGACGACCGCCAAGATCATGGACGACGAGGTGCTGCGTATGATTAACGAGCAGTACGATCGTGCCAAGCGTATCCTCAGCGAGCACAAGGAAGGCCACGCCCAACTGGCCCAGTTGCTCATCGACCGTGAGGTGATCTTCGCCGAGGATGTCGAGCGCATCTTCGGCAAGCGTCCCTGGACCTCCCGTGCCGAGGAACTCCTTGAGGCCCAGATGCGTGCCGATGCCGAACGTATGGCCGAGGAGCGCGCCAAGGAACTTGCTGGTTTAGAGGAAAGTGGAAAGGGGAAAGAGGAAGACAACGAGAAAGAAAAGAAAGAAGAATAAGAAGTTTATAGTTTATGGTTTATAGTTTATAGATGATAACCTGGCAAGCCACTCGAAAGGGCTGTAGGATGAGATTGTTCTGTCTTTAGTAGTAATCATCTATAAACTATAAACTTTAAACTATAAACAAAATAAAGAAAACATGAATAATTTTATCGTCCGTACCATTACAGCGGTGTTCTTCGTAGCCGCAATCGTGAGTAGTTTCCTTCGCCCGGAGGCGATGATCCTGTTGTTCGCCCTTGTCACAGGCCTGACCATCTGGGAGTTCACCGGTCTGGTGAACGACCGTGAGGGCGTCGCTGTCAATCAGATGATCTCCACCGTCGCAGGTGTCTATTTCTTCCTGGCGATGGCTGGCTTCTGCAGTGGCATGACACCACCGGCGGTCTTCGTCCCCTATCTGGTCACACTCATCTACCTGATGGTGTCCGAACTCTATCTGAAGCAGGAAGACCCTGTCCACGACTGGGCCTATACCATGATGGGGCAACTCTATATTGCCGTGCCGTTCTCGCTGTTGAACGTCCTCGCCTTCCAGTCTGATGCCGAAGGCATTCATTACGTCTGGACGATCCCCTTGTCAGTCTTCGTGTTCCTCTGGATCAACGATGCCGGGGCCTACATCTGTGGTTCCCTGTTAGGCAGGCATAAACTCTTCCCCCGCATCTCTCCGGGTAAGTCCTGGGAGGGTTCCATCGGTGGTGGCATCCTGGTCATCCTCGTCGCCCTGGCCATCCCTCACCTCCTGCCCTTAATCATGTCTCCTTCCTCTTTCCACCTTCCTCTTTCCTCGATAGAATTCGTCGGTCTCGGCCTCGTCGTCGTCATCTTCGGTACCTGGGGAGACCTGGTGGAATCGCTCTTCAAGCGTACCCTCGGCATCAAGGACTCTGGTCATATCCTGCCTGGTCATGGAGGCATGCTCGACCGCTTCGACTCCACGCTCATGGCTGTCCCTGCTGCTGTCGTGTATCTCTATACCTTGACAGCATTTTAGTAACTTTTTTCTCTTACTTTCTCTGGCGCAGAGAAAGTAGCAAAGAGACATCCACCTCCTCCAAACCTCCCCCTATATGGGGAGGCTTTATCTCTTACTTTCTCTGGCGCAGAGAAAGTAGCAAAGAGACATCCACCCCCTCCAAACCTCCCCCTATATGGGGAGGCTTAACTGCCTCCGGGGGCAAGCCGCCCTACGTCAGGGTTTTAGTATGGCTCTCAGGCTTTCGCCCTTCGGGTTCGCCATGATTTTTTACATCCCCGCTTGCGCCGCCCCTTGGAAAGGGGCTCACCGAACCGCAGGAAATGTCTCCTGTCTGGACTAGGTTTTCTATCTGAACTAGTCCTCCTATCTGAACTAGTCCTCCTATCTGAACTAGTCCTCCTATCTGAACTAGGTTTTCTGTCTGAACTAGGTTTCCTGTCTGAACTAGGTTTCCTGTCCGTATTAGGTTTCCTGTCCGTATTAGGTTTCCTGTTTGTATTGGTAGGGTGTTCTATTCTTCTGTGCGCAGCCACCCCTTCCCTTCCAGGGGAGGGGCCGGGGGAGAGGTGTAAAAGACCATGGCTCGCCCGTAGGGCACAGGCTTTGCGAGCCATACCAAACCCCTGACGCAGGGCGGCATGCCCCCGAAGTCAGTTACATCCTTCCCATATAGGGGAAGGCTTGGTTAGGGTGGATGTCTCTTTGCTTCTTTCTCTGCGCCAGAGAAAGGAAGAGAACAAAGCTTCTTTCTCTGCGCCAGAGAAAGTAAGAAACAACGCTTCTTTTTCTTCGCGCCGAAGCGCTCGGCATCCCGAAGGGTGACGCTTGCTACCGAAGGACGCAAGAAAGTAAGAGAAACTCTCCTTATGACAAGGAGAAAAAGTTGGTTATGACCCTATGGTTCCTTCATGATAATACTCAGAATCGCCGCAATCTCCTGCTCCTTCACCTGATGCCCCTGGCGTCTGATGATCTCGACGATGTCAGCCACGTTGACCACATCATCCCCATTGACATCCCCCGCCAGTTCAGCCAGTTTGATCGTCAGTGTCAGGTCATTCGTCTGATCCTCACGGTCCGTACCATATTGACTCTTGTCCTGCAACATGCTGTTCGCCATGTCTAACAGTTTTTGTGCCTTCGCTTCACCTAACAACGCCTTCCCCAGATTGGTGACAGCCACCAGGTTCGTGAGGGTATTGGCAGCCTCCTCGTTATCATTCTCATTCCCCTCGGCATGAAAGATAAAGGCCTGAGCCGCAGCAGGCGCAATCAGGGCATAGGCCGTACCCCTTTTGGCTATCTGATTCTCAGCAGCATCCCTGAGCCTTTCCTTGGCCGTCTCTGCCGCTATGGCGGTACTGTGACCCGTGGTGATCGACATCTCCGACAGGTCTGCACTCAGGGTGACCTCCCGATAGTCACAGGGGTATGAGATCAGCGACCCCGTATTCACATCATAGATCTCTTTGGTCTTGTCGGCATTCCAGTCCTTGGCGATGTCTGAGGTGTGGAAATGCCCGGTGAACACCACACGGATGCCAGCGTCAGCCAGGGCGTTACGCACCGTCTCGTAGTTCACTACCACTGATGTCGCCACGAAGTTGTCGACGCCTGTGAAGTGCGGTATCAGCGGATGGTGCATCATGGCGATCACCTTCTTCCCGCTCTCTCTGGCAGCCGTCGCCTTCTTCACCACCCAGTTCAGGGTGGTCCCTGACACGATCCCGTCTGTTCCCGAGTCGATGCCGATCACCACCAGTCCTTTCAACGGCTCACAGGCATAGGTCAGCGTCGTGCTTTCCCGCTCCGAACTGGTCCCGTAGCCGTAGTTCTCATATTGAGCGGCAAACCACTCCTTCGTTGCCACCGCTGCCGGTGTGGTGTTCGCCCCGTCGTAATACACCGCATTGGA
Source organism: uncultured Prevotella sp. (assembly GCA_900319715.1). Taxonomy (GTDB): domain Bacteria; phylum Bacteroidota; class Bacteroidia; order Bacteroidales; family Bacteroidaceae; genus Prevotella. Next base: position 684 of record ONPM01000081.1, on the reverse strand, counting down.
GTTGGCACCCCGGTCGTGATTGCCTGGAATCACCAGCGTCCGTATGCCCATGGCTCTCAGTTCGTCCAGTTTACTGGTCACGTACTGGTGACTCACCTGCTCCCCGTCCTTCGTCAGGTCACCCGGGATGAGCACGAGTCCGGGACGAATATCCTGTTTGATGCGTTCGATCATATCGTCAAACAGACGCTGGCTGTAGTCCTCCAGTTTCCGTTGTCCCTCCAGATAGGTGTCCCATGCCGTACCCTTATTCACCAGCAGTTCCGGAGCCATCACGTGCGGATCAGCCAGCACCACCATCTTCTTCCTGTCAATGGCAGTCGTCAGACTTTTCGTCGCCAGTGTCTTGGCCCAGACCCCACAGCCCATCCCCATCCAGAGAATAGCCAATATAAAAAGCCTATTTGTTGTTCTCATCATTCGCAAACCAATATTCCGTCTGCAAAAATACAGCATAAATTTGATATTTGCAACTTTTTCCCAGTTTTTTCTTCTTCCGGGTATTGTCGTTCTTTTCGAAAAGAACCAAAAGGTATTGTCTCCAAACCTCCCCCCTATATTGGGAGACTTTATCTCTTACTTTCTCTGGCGCAGAGAAAGAAGCAAAGAGACATCCACCTCCTCCAAACCTCCCCCTATATGGGGAGGCTTAACTGCCTCCGGGGGCAAGCCGCCCTACGTCAG
>ONPM01000035.1 GCA_900319715.1 uncultured Prevotella sp. | reverse complement strand
AGAAGATTACCGAGGACAAGGAGTTGGAGGCCAGGGTGAAGCGCATCGCCAAGACCAAGGGACTCGGAGTGACCACCGTCGTATGCATTGTTGCAGAGACAGAGGGTTTCCACCTCATAGAGAACAGAAAGCAGCTCACAAGCTATGCCGGGCTCGATGTGAGAGCCAAACAGTCAGGTAGGGAAGACCCGAAGCATGCAATCTCAAAAAAAGGGAACGCTCACATACGTGCAGCACTCTACATGCCAGCACTGGTTGCTGTTCGCTACAACCCGCAGATAAAGACTGTATACGGGAGGATATGTCAGAAGCACCCCAAGCAGAAGAAGATTGGCGTGACAGCCGCCATGCGGCGTCTGCTCCTGCTTATATACACTCTATGGAAGAACGGCGAGGAGTATGACCCGATGCGCGACAAGACGCACACACACCAAAAGAAGATGAAGGAAGAGGACACGGAACTGGAATATGAGCCGGAGGACTGCATAGGACCAAAACGTGACCCTGCAGACTGGAATGCGACTGACGAGCACGGAAATCCCCCTTTCTAACAAAAGTGGACAAGATAATTATGCTTTTAAATGTCAAACGGATAATGTTTGTTAATATGTTCTATTTTTCTTCTCTTTTATTTGGAGATTAAGACAGAATCTGTCCCAAAGCATCAGATATTCGGGGTGTCCCAGACCTTCGTCTTGGTGCAGGCAGTGCCGATCTGCTGGTTGCCGACCTTCAGGAGGAAGTCACCTTCTTCGAGCGTCCACTTGCCATCGGCTCCGACGAAGGCGAGGGACTTGGCAGGGAGCTGGAAGGTGACGGTCTTGGTCTCGCCTGGTTCGAGGGAGATCTTTGTGAAGTCACGCAGGCGCTTGTTGTCTGGCACGATCGAGGCGACGAGGTCTGAGGAGTAGAGCAGCACGGCCTCCTTACCAGCACGTGAACCAGTATTCTTCACATTGACAGTAACGGTGAGGATGTCGTCAGCCGTAAACGAGGTCTTGTCCACCTTCAGGTTCGAATATTCGTAGGTGGTGTAACTCAGGCCGTAGCCGAAGGGCCACTGCAGCGAGACCTTGGCATCGTAGTTGTAGGCGCCAGCCATCGTTCCCACTTCCTCAGAGACCTTATAGTCGTAGGTATTCAGCGAGTTGATTTCACGGGGATAGGTGTAAGGCATCTTGCCGCTGAAGTTAGCGTCGCCGGCGAGGAGGTTGGCGAGGGCATCGCCGCCATAGTTGCCAGGGATGAGGATGTCGATGACGGCCTTGGCGAGGGGCTCGATGTCGGCGATGAGGCGCGGACGGCCTTCATTCAGCACGAGGATGATGGGCTTGCCCGTCTTGGCAAGGGCCTTCACGAGGTTGCGCTGGTTCTCTGAGAGCCAGAGGTCCGTGAGGTTACCCGGGGTCTCGGTATACGAGTTCTCACCGATGCAGGCGATGATGATGTCGGCCTGGGCAGTGGCGGCTACTGCCTTGTCAATCTCAGGCTCGTTCTCGTCGTAGTAGGCTTTGTTCTCATCGTAGGTCACACCCTGTTCGAGGATGATGTTGTCCTTGCCATACTTGTTGCAGAGGGCCTCGTAGATGGTGTTGTACTTCTCTGAGAGGTCTTCGGCCTTCGAGCCCTGCCAGGTGTAACTCCAGCCACCGTGGAGGCAGCGCATCTGGTTGGCATTGGGGCCAGTGAGGAGGATTTTCTTGTTTACAGTTGACAGTTTACGGTTTACAGAAAGCGGCAGGATGGCGTCGTCGTTCTTGAGGAGGACGATGGACTCTTCGGCGGCCTTCAAAGAGGCGGCGGCGAACTCGTCGGAGCCGAACTTCTCGAAGCCCTTGCCACCCGTGTTGGGCTCATCGAAGAGGCCGAGGCGATACTTCGCACGGAGGATGCGGCGCACGGCATCGTCGATACGCGACATCTTCACCTTGCCCTCGTTGACCAGTTCCTTCAACAGGATGCAGAACTCGACGCTGTAGGGGTCCATCGACATGTCGATACCGGCATTGATGGCGATGCGGATGGCATCCTTCTTGTCCTTGGCCACGTGTTCGCGGGAGAAGAGGTTGTTGATGTCGGCCCAGTCGGTCACGAGGAATCCGTCCCATTGCAGGTCTTCCTTCAGCCACTTCGTCAGATACTCGTAACTGGCATGCACAGGCACACCGTTGATCGAGGCGGAGTTGACCATCATGGTCAGGGTGCCTGCGAGGGCTGCGGCCTTGAAGGGCTCGAAGTATTTCTCACGGATCATCTGCGGCGAGAGGTAGGCAGGCGTGCGGTCCTTACCTGACCAGGGGGCTCCGTAGGCGAAGTAGTGCTTCGTGCTGGTACCTACGTGGAAACGGTCGATGTGGTTGTTGTCGTCGCCCTGATAGCCTCTGATCTCGGCAGCCACCATCTTCGCGTTCACGATGGCATCCTCGCCGAAACTCTCATAGACACGGGGCCAGCGGGGGTCGCGGCTCAGGTCCACCACAGGGTTATACACCCACGGGCAGTTGGCAGCGCGGCTCTCGTATGCCGTGATCTCTGCACCTTTGAACACCAGTTCGGTATTGAACGTGGCACCCATGTTGATGGGCTGGGGGAAGAGGGTGCCGCCAGCGGTGTAGGTGACGCCATGGTTGTGGTCGAGGCCGTAGATGTCAGGGATGCCGAGGTACTTCATCGACTTCTCCTGAATCCGGCGGATCCACTTCTGCCACTGGTCTACGCTTGGGGCACGGGTGCCAGGGGCGTTGAGGATCGATCCCACCTTCCATTTGGAGATGAGCGTGTCGAGCATCGTCTCGTTGAGTTGCCACACACGCTTGGTGTCGCCCTTGTAGATATCCACGGGGAAGGCGCCCAACTTATCGATAATCTCTTGGTCGGTCATCTTCAGCATCTCTTTCACCTCAGCGTCAGAGCGGCCATACTGCTGCAATACAGAACGCACCTTCTCACGGTCTACCTGAGCATTCTCGACGGTCATCTTACCCATCACGTCGAGGTTCAGTTCGAGCATCTGTCCGATCTTCTCGTCGAGGGTCATGCGGGCGAGGGTCTTCTCTACCTTTGCCTCCAAGGCTGCATCACGAGGGATGGCCTGAGAAAAGGTGAAAAGGTGAAAAGGTGAAAGCGTGAAGAATGCTGCGCCGAAGAGCAGACGATTCATCGATGAATTGTGAAATTTGAATCTTGAAATTTGAATCTTCATAATATAACTGTTTTTAAAATGTAATCATCTGTAAACTGTAAACCCTAAATAGTAATCATCTGTAAACCGTAAACCGTAAACTGTAAACAAAACTTACAACTCCTTCACCCGCTTCTCGAAGGTCTCACGGTTACCGACGGCTCCGTTCTTCAGTCGGGCACGGTAATTATAGATCGTGTTCACGGAGTAATGCAGAAACTCCGCGATCTTCGAGGAGTCCTCGATGCCCAGACGGATGAGGGCGAAGATGCGGATATCCGTCGTCAGACGGTTTTCTTTGGGCTGCACCTGCACCTCTGGCAACAGCAGGGCGTTGAAGTCGTCGATGAAGTTGGGGAAGAGATGGAGGAACACGGTGTCGAAGTTCTCGTAGAGTTCTTCGAGTTCCTTCTCCTTCAACTCCGTAGACTTGGAGATCTGGAACAGTTCGTCGAGTTCCTTGTTCTTCATCTTCTTGTTCACCATCTTCCGGTAGTTGTCGAGTTTGTCGATATACTGTGAGCAGAGGCTCATGAACCGTCCGATATACTCCTCCTTCACACGGTTGCTCTCAGTTAATTGACCATTGACCATTGACAATTGACCATTAAGGGCGGCGAGTTCGTCTTTCTGTGTGGCGAGCAGGCTGTTTGCCGAGGCCAGTTCGTCATTCGAGGTCTTCAGGGCATTCCGTGCACTAGCCAACTGCTTGTTCCTGCGATGCACGAAGAAGAGGGCTGCCAGCACCAGCAGCGCAAGGATGCTCACTACGATGATAGACATCCGGAGCACCTTCGTGTTATGATCCACAGCCTGCTGGTAATTGTTCTCGATCACATTCAGTATCGGCGTGATCTGCCAAGAGCGCATACGGGTGTTGAAGCGGTTGTTGCAGTCCCATGTGAAGCGTATATAACGGTACGAACGGTCCAGGTCGCCGTCAGCATTCAGGAGTTCTGCCAAGGAGAGGAGCGAGGCTTGGTCCATCACGGCGTGGCTCACATCGCTCAGGGCCGACTGCGCCAGCCAGTATTTGCGGTCGTCATCGTTGTCGCTGCTCATCCAACGGTAATAGCAGGCAATGGCGTAGTCGCGGCTGTCAGGATTCAGCCGGCTCAGCCACTGGTCACTGATCTTACGGGCTTCCACATACTGGTCGCGCGCCGTCAGTTCCTGGATCCTATACATCAGGTAGTCCTGGTCCTGATGGTCGATCTGGGCGAAGAGCGAGTCGCGCCAGGTGGTCTGCTGCTTGAAGTATTGTTCCTTCATCGGCGGGATGATGGAGTAATAGCCCAACTCGCCGTAGACGTGCATCTGCGACTGGTAGTAGTGGCGCAGCCCGATGCTGTCGAGTTGCTGCTTGTCGATGCTTTTCAGGAAGGCGAGGGCTTCGTTGTAATAGCCCACGGTGGAGCATTGGAAGGCCTTCAGTGCCAGACAGTTTCCCACCTGTGCCTTCATCCCCATCCGCTCAGCCCAGTGCATCGCCTCGCTGAGGTAGTAGAGAGCCGAGTCGTTCATAAACGATTTGTAGCGCTCATAGAGACTGAACGCCTGCTTGTATTTCTCCTCAGGCTGACGGGCATGGAGATATTGCTGTCGTGTCTCTTCGATCTGCCGTTCGTATTGTCCCACAATCTCCGGGGACTGCTCAATAGCCTTGTCTATTTCGAGTAAGAGCGATTTGTAGTCCTTTCCCTGAGCAAGAGAGAAGGTAGCAGAAGCCATGAATAGCCAGGTAAGTAGTAGTCTTATTTTCATAAAGTTGGTCTTTGTGTGGGCAAAGGTACGAAAAAAAGTGAAAAGTGAAGAGTGAAAAGTGAAAAATTTGCTTCCGCCAGAAAAAAAAGACAGAAACCCACCACTTCCCAGTGCTAGGTTCCTGTCACAAACATACACTATCTAACTAATTAACAACTTTATCTGAGAATAAATGAGCAACGGCTGACGATCTTGTCAGACGATGTGCCTGCGAGAGCCTCAAACTTACCCGGCTCAGCCGTCCACTGGCTGTTGGCCTCGTCGTAGAAACTCAAGGCCCGCTTGTCGATGGTCAGACTTACCTGACGGGTCTCGCCCGGCTGAAGGAACACCTTCTGGAAGGCCTTCAGTTCCTTGACGGGACGCTCTACAGAGGCCTCGACGTCGCTGATATATAGTTGTATGGTCTCGGCACCTGCCATCTTACCCGTATTGGTGACGGGGATGGTGAAGGTGATCTCGTCGCCCTCTGTCATCGATGTCTTATCGGCCGTCATCTTACCCAATTTAAAGGTGGTGTAACTCAGACCATGACCAAATGCGAACAAAGGACTTTGAATTTTACCATTTGACAATTTACTATTTGACAATTTGTCCGTCCAGCGGTAGCCCACGAAGATGCCTTCCTTGTATTCCTCGTCGATGATCTTGTGGTCTTCGCGCCATGTGCCGGGATAGGCATTCAGGGCGTGGGCGCCACACTGGTCGAGCGAGGCGTACCAGGTGAAGGGCAGTTTACCCGAGGGGTTCACATCACCGAAGAGTACGGAGGCGATGGCCTCACCAGCCTCAGAGCCGATGAACCAGGCCTGTACCACGGCAGGTACCTTGTCGAGCCACGGCAGGGCAGCACCATTACCGGAGATATTCACATATACCAGACGGGGATTCACCTTCAGGATGGCCTCGATGACCTCGTTCTGGGCGTAGGGCAGGTCGTACGACAGACGGTCGTGGCCCTCACAGTCCTGATGGTCGCTCTTGTTCAGACCTCCGATGAAGATGACGACATCAGCCTCCTTAGCCTTTGCCACAGCCTCAGCGGTAAGTTCTTCCTGAGAACGGGTCTCATAGAGCGAACGGCCTACTGTCACGCCATTGTAACTCTGTACGGTGTCTCCCACATAACCACGGACGTAATCCACTTGTGCGCCCTTTAACCGGGCTTTGATACCGTCGAGGGGCAGGATCTCGCGTTGCACCTTCAGTGATGAGGAGCCACCGCCAACGGTCATCATCTTAATGGCGTTCTCGCCCACCACGAGGATGGAGGCCCCCCTCTTGTCCCTCGCAAGGGGGGAAGTGGAATGCAGTTTCTGCAACTTTTCCTGAGTAAGAGGTAATAGCCCCTCCCCTTTGGGGAGGCTGGGAGAGGTCTCATTCTTCAGCAGCACAATGCCTTCCTGGGCAATCTTTAGCGCTGCCTCATAGTGACTGTCGGAGCAGAGGAAGCCGAAGGGCTTGTTCTTCTTCATCGTCGTACGGTAGAACAGACGGAGCAGACGGCGTACCTTCTCGTCGAGTTCCTTCGTCGAGTACTTCCCTTCCTTGATGCCCTGCTTGTAGGCATCAGCGAGATAGTAACTGTCGTAGGCATTGGTCTTGCCCATTGTCAATCCGTCAGTCCAGGTGCCGAACTCGAGGTCGAGTCCGTTCCTGACAGCCTCGTCGGTATCGTGACAGCCACCCCAGTCGGAGATGACTACACCGTCGAAGCCCCAGTCCTGTTTCAGGATCTTGTTGAGCATGATATCATTGTGGCAGTTGTGTTGGTCTTTATAAAGATTGTATGCCCCCATGATCGACCACGCCTCAGCCTCCTGCACAGCAGCCTTGAAGGCGGGCAGGTAGATCTCGTGGAGGGCACGGTCGCTGATGATGACATTCACCTGATGACGGTATTCTTCGTCGTTGTTCAGGGCATAGTGCTTCACACAGGCCGCCACACCTTTCGACTGCAGTCCTATAATATAAGGTATGACCATGCGCGAGGCCAGCCAGGGATCCTCGCCCATATACTCGAAGTTGCGGCCTCCTAACGGGGTGCGGTAGATGTTCACGCCAGGACCCAGCATCACACTCTTGTTCCTGTAGAGGGCCTCCTCGCCCAGGCTCTCACCATAGAGACGGGCCATAGCGGGATTCCACGTGGCAGCCAGGCAGGTGAGGGCAGGGAAGGCCACACACGAGTCGTTGGTCTGTCCAGCCTGTACCCACTCATCCCAGAGCACGTCAGGACGCACGCCGTGAGGACCGTCGTCTGTCCAGAGGTCAGGGAATCCGAGGCGCTTCACACCAGGACTTGAGAATTTCGACTGTGCATGGATCACGGCAATCTTCTCGTCAAGCGTCATCCTCGAAAGGGCATCGTCGATGCGCTGTTCAATCGGTTTCGACTCATCGAGATAGACAGGCGTCTGAGCCCTTAAAGGTGAAAAGGTGAAAAGGTGAAAAAGTGAAATACTTATCACCAATCCTTTTCCCTTCATGATGTAATTCTTCATTTTCATATTCGTTTATGTTTTATTTTTCACCTTTTCACCCTTTCACTTTTTCACCATCCCCATTGTCTGGATGTAGTCTGTCTGGGGCTGACAGCGGTCGAAGCGGCAGTTCTCGGCAAACTCCTTCAGGAGTCTGCGGAAGGTCTGCTGGTCAGGACGGGCCTCGCGCCACTCCTGATAGGTGTTGCGGGAGGTCTCAGAGTATTTCACCACGATGCTGTCCCAGCCCTCAGGGCGCTGGATGCCCATCATACACGAGCCGTCTACCTTCTTATAAGGCCAGAAAGTGTAGCCGATGTTAACCTCCTTGAGCACCCTGACGAAGTCGCGCTGCCACTCGTCGGTGTTGTGGCCGAACTCACCCATGTACATCGGACGGTTGATGGAGTCGCGGAAGTTGATGTAGTGGGTGATGGCCTCCTTGGTGGCCGGACCGCCATAGCGGTGGCAGGTGTACATCAGTTTATCGTCGTAGGAGGCATCGTCGAGCATCCAGAAGAAACTGTTCCAGTGGGCGCCGCCTAAGAGGATGATATGGTTCTGGTCGACCTCACGGATGGCCTTCACACACCGCTTGTAGAGCGGCTGCAGTAATTGGTAGAGCGAGTCGCGGTTCTCAAAGTAGTGGGCGATGGGCTCGTTCATCAGTTCGTAGCCCAGGATGGTGGTCTCGCTCTGATAGCGGTCGGCTATCTCGCGCCAGATCTGACAGAACAGTTGCTGCGAGGTCTCGCTCTCGAAGAGCCAGGGGTAGCCGTGACCGTCGTCGATGTTATCGCCTGTCTGCCCGCCAGGACAGTCGTGCATGTCGAGAATCAGATACAAGCCGTTGGCCTTGCACCAACTGACCACGGAGTCGATACGCTCGTAACCGTCCTTCGGTCCTGTCTGCCCCATATAGTCTTCGTCCGTGAAGAGTTTGTAGTTGAAGGGCAGTCGGATGGTGTTGGCACCCTGCGAGGCGATGAAGTCAATATCGGCCTTCGTGACATAGTTGTCTTTGAACTGCTGCCAGAACTCCGCCGTGAAGTCGGGTCCCACGGCCTCCTTGAACAGCAGGTCGATCATCCAGGCGGAGTTGGTGCGGCTGAAGCCGAACATATAGCCTTCGGGATTGAGCCAGTTGCCGAGGTTCGTGCCCTGGATGAAGAGTTTCTCGCCATTAGGCTGGATGAGGTCGTGACCCTGGATGGTGACAAAGCCTGCCGGCCGTGTCTGTCCACCTTTCTGTGAACAGGCGACCAGCAGGAGGCTGGTTAAGATCATGGAGAATAGTTTTTTCATTGTTTGATCCTCTTTTGATGGTTTTGAATATAGATGCCTTGATGTGTTGGTTGAGGGATATGACGACCGTTAAGGTCGAAGTATTTATGATTGACTGATTGACGATTGACGATTTCCTCAGGCGCGTCGATGCCTGTCGGCATTCGCTTGGCGAAGGCTTCCTGCAGATAAGGGATGTGTATCTTGACGAAGTCCTTCAGGTCTGTGATGTAGCGGTCGTAGTTGCTATAGTAAGCCTTCTTCGCCCAGTCATACACAGGCTGCTCAATGCGCCACTTGCTGAAGTTCTCCGTCTGCGTCTGCCAGATGGCGGTGCGCAGGCTGTCGATATGGTCGAGCAGATACTGTTGCAGGCCATTGTCGACGAGTTCGCCGAGGCGGTCGTTACAGGCCTGGGCAAACCACGGGTCCTGCCACAGCCGCTGCATGATCTTCTCGAAGGGCCGGTTCCACAGCCCGAGATAGGCCTCCATATTTCTGAGCAGACTCTTCTCCGAACTGTTGTCATAGCCGAGGTCGAGATCCCAGAGCGGGCCGAAGTGCATCTTGTCGTCATCGCCGTCCTTAAACATATAGATGCTGTAGAGCGCGTCGATATTGCCTGTGATCTCTGCACCCACATACCAGTTGATCAGATCCTCCTCATCGACGAAAGCGCGATAGCCTCGCTCTGGGTCTGTGAAGTCATCCGATGCCACCGCCTCCTCGAAGCGCTGCAGCCACTGGCCGATGGCGACGCGCTTGCCGACGGTCAGGAACTCGCCTTCGGGGTTCTTGATATTGTACATGATGCCGTAGCGGGTGGTGGTAATCAGGGGCTCCTCCTTGGAGTTCTCGTTGACCACTTCGAGAAACCAGCCGTTCTCCTCGTCGATGTCGACACGCTTCTTGTGTACCTGCACCTGGTCGCTGATCTGGTAAGTGCCGCGATACTGGCCGTTCAGGTAGAGGTCGGCGAACTTGGCCGCAGGGCAGAACTTCATTCCCAGCAGGCGTCCGAGGTCGTAGGTCAGGGCATTGCGGATCATCGTCTTGTCGCCGTGATTGGCCAGCAGGGTCCAACTCTTGGCATTCGCAAAGCCCTCACCCAGGAGTCGCTGCTTGTGAGCGAACTTCAGCCGGTAGGCTTTCTTGTCTGAACTCCACCACGTCGAGTTGCCTCGTCCGCGGATCTGCGTGCTGTCGTAGCGGGTCACCTCGTCGCCGTCGACATAGACCATCGAGCAGTAGATATACACCTCCTTACTCGTGATCGCGCGGCGATCCTCTGTCTCGATATAGATCGTCGGCACGTCGGTCAGTTGCCTGTATTGCTGCGACAGCGCTGGGCTGGCCGTAGCAGTAAGCAGTAAGAGTATGAGTATCTGCTGTTTCATGCAGCGGGAATAATCCTTGATGGTCTATCTATTATCTATTCTGAATACAAAACAAGTTGTTTTGTGCTCGTACAAGGCCTTTGTATGCATCAAAGAGATAGGCTTTAACGATACAAAACAACTTGTTTTGTTGTTATGTTAACTACTTCTTCTGGAAGACGCGGACGTAGTCCACTTCCATCGTAGCCGGCAGCGCATTCTCGTCTACGCCCTGAGAGCCTCCCCAGTCTCCACCCCATGCGAGGTTGAAGATGACATAGAAGGGATCGTTATAGGGCCAGTCGTCACGGCCTAAGCCACGGTTGTCGTAGGAGAGTTGCTTCTTGCCGTCGACGAAGGTGGTGATGTTCTGTGCCGTCCACTCGATGGCATAGGTGTGGAACTCACCCTCTGCGCCCTTGCAGTACATCTCGTGCGTCACTTGCGTTCCGTTGGAGTGTACATGGGCGTTGGCATGCAGGCTCGACGATACATAGTCGGGATGGTAACCCACCTCCTCCATGATATCAATCTCACCGTCGGCAGGCCACGAGCGGAAGTTCACGGGCATCATCCAGAAGGCGGGCCATGTGCCCTTGCCCTTCGGCAGTTTGATGCTGGCCTCGATATAGCCGTAGGTCCAACCCTCTTTTACCTTGGCATAGACACGGCCGGAGTAGACCTTGCCCTCCTCCTTGAAACAGTGGATGAGCAGACTGCCGTCCATAATCTCTGTGACGTAACGGCCCTTCGGCGTCGTATGGTTCACGTAGTTCTGCAGTTCGTGGTTCACCCAGCCGCTGCCCTGCACCTCGTGTGTCCAGTCGGCAGGATTCAGTTCCGTTCCCTCGTTGAACTCGTCGTGCCACACCAGTTGATATCCCTCTGGTGCGTTGTAGGCAGCCTGTTCAGCGGCAGCCTGGTTGACGGTCAGGTATTTACGGGCGCTGCCCGACATGACGGTGACAGAACCAGTGCGGGCCTCTGCCACAGGATTAGCAGGAACCGTGATGGTGATCGTACCCGCCTGGTCTGCCGTATTCTGAGTCTTGACCGTGAAGAAGTTCTCGCCTCCCATGGCCACGCCCCACTCCTGGCCTGTCGTCGTGACATTGACAAGGTAGGTGCCGCCTTCTGCTGGCACGTTGACGGTCTCTGGCGAGATGGTCAGGCTGGCTGCGGCTGGCTGGGGATCGTCCTCACCCCCTCCGCAGCCCAAAAGGGCTACGGCGAGAGAGAGTAGAACACTATTTAGCATGAATCTTTTCACTTTTTAATTCTCCTTGAGGACAATCTTACTGATCTTCACGTTGGTACCGCCAGGACAGCCTCCGAAGTCGAAGAACAGGCGGATGGCTGATGCATCGGTACCTTCCTTCAGAACCAGGTCGTACCATGTGAATGTCTGGGGACCGTCAGCCTCGACGTCGTTACGCTCTTCGATGAAGAAGTTCGTGTCGCCGGCATCCGTCAGTTTCATGGTGACCTGCGGACAATCCTGGTCCACCTCCATCTCAAACTGGAAACTATAGGTCTTTTGAGCCACGGCCGTCAGTTTGGTGTCGATGTGGAACTGTCCCTGCCACTGGTTCTTGCCGAGGTCGGCGGGCAGTGTGAGTTCGTAGGTGTTGCCATTGTGTGTGGCCTCTGTGAAGTCGATGCCGTGCCAGTCGTCGCCAGCAGCGAAGTAGTAGCCGAGTTCAAAGGCTCCTGCGTCAACGGCCTTCCACATGTTGGCGTCATCGTCGTAGTTCAGCGGGGCGGGCTCTGCAGAGCCGTTGGCCTCCTCGAAGTAGATCTTGCTGATCTTCACGTTAGCACCACCAGGACAGCCTCCGAAGTCGAAGAACAGGCGGATGGCCTCTGCGTCAGTACCCTCCTTCAGGGTCACGCCTTCACGCTTCAGGATGAACGGTTCGCCTGCAGCCACGTCGTTGCGCTCCTCGATGAAGAAGTTGCTGTCGCCGGCATCGGTGAGTTTGAAGGTCACCTGAGGCAGATCTGCGTCAGACTCCATGATCATATAGAAGTTGTACTTCTTCTCAGCCGAGGCCGTCAGTTTGGTGTCGATGTGGAACTGTCCCTGCCACTGGTTCTTGCCGAGGTCGGCGGGCAGTGTGATAGTCCAGGCGTCGCCAGCATGTGCTGCCTCCGTGAAGTCGATGGCATGCCAGTCGTCGCCAGCAGCGAAGTAGTAACCTGTGGCATTGAAGGCAGAACCCTCGTCAACGGCCTTCCAGAGGTTGGAAGCAGCGTCGTAGTTCCAGTCGAACTTGTCGTTGCCGCCCTCTTCTCCGCCTTGGCCGCCTTCTTCCTCAGGCTGGCCTGCGCCATCGTCGAAGGCATGATCCTTCAGCACCATGTCGGTAATCTCTACCTCAGTACCGGCCTGACAGCCGCCGAAGTCGAATACCAGGTGCATCTTGGCAATATCCTTACCTTCCATATTGCTCTTCACGAGCAGATATTCTGTCTCTGCCTCCAGAGGAATGACCTCGTCGAAGTAGAAATTCGTATCGTCAGTAGCGTCAGTGAGTTTCACAGTGGCGCTGTTCAGATCCTGATTAGCCTTCAGTTTGATGGAGAAGTCGTAGTTCTTGCCAGCCTGAGTGGAAACGCCAGTGAGGTTCTGCAACTGGAACTGTGCCTGCCAGCGCTGGTTAGACTCGTGAGGCAGCGACACCACAAACTTCTTGTTGCCCTCGTTGGTGTAAGTGATATCATCGGCGTTGTAGCCTTCCCATCCGTCGCCGTGGGCATAGTAGCGGGATAGTTCCCAGGTGGCATCGCGCAGCATATTGCCGTCGCTGTCGAACTTATAGCCCTTGAAGGCCTTGGGGGCGTCGTCTTCCTTGCTGGTGAGCATGAAGCGCCAGGTGATGCCTTCGCCCTCGTAGAGCAGTACCATCTCAGAGTTGGTCAACTTGACGACGGTGAAGACGGGTTCCATGAACTGTGAATCGCTGGAGATATAGGGGAAGAGTGTCTCCTCGTCGAGGAGCAGCACGATCTTGTCGCCGTCTACATCGAAGCGGAAGAGTGATGCCTGAGGCTCGACGGGTGCCATGTAGTCATTACCGTCTTTGGTGTTGTACTCATCGTAGTAGGTGCAGCCAGTATTCATATAGACGGTGCCTCCCTCTCCTGGATCGTAGGCATAGTTGCCATCGGCAGTGAAGGTGATGCGGTCGTCATACACACCCCAGTCGGCCTTGTCGCCAGGGGCTGCACTCCACCAGTTGCTACCGTCGGTACCAGGCTCGCCACAACCCATGTGTCCCTGTTCTGCATAGTTGATGCGCCAGGTGCGGGCGATGCGGCTGTAGTAAGGTGTGAAGTCTATCTGAGAGTTCTCAAAGGTAAACTGCTTGGTGATGCTGCCCTGGCTGAAGCCGTTGCGGTTGCCCAGGCGCAGTTCCACGTCGTAGGTACCGGCCTTGTTGTTGGCCCAGTTCATAGGATTCAGTGTAGAATACGTTTCGCCGTTCACCTTCCAGATGGCATAGGTCTGTGCCGGCATGTTGGCCACGGTAAAGGTAGCCTGGTTCACTGTCTGATCCACAATCGTGTTGATGTCCACGTTCGAGATGGAGGGGATGCCACCCTGATTCGGACCATCGAACTTTTCCGGCGAGCAGGCAGTCAGGGCTGCTGTAGCACAGCAGCATACAAGACCTGCGCGGAATAATTTATATATCTTTGTTATCATAACTATAATTCGTTAAATTCGTGTAATCCATTGTCTTTAATAATTGCCATTCTGCTTGAGCGTTCCCTGGGCTGCGTCGATGTTGTCCTGTGGGATAGGCAGATAGCGTACATCCTGTGACCAGGCCTTTGTGCGGAAGTGGCCGGAGTCGTTGGCAGGAGTCAGCACAGAGGCAGCCTTGCCAGTGCGCACGAGGTCGAAGTAACGCTTGCCCTCGCCCATGAACTCATGACGGCGCTCGTTGAGGATCACGTCCTCATCAACACCATTCACGGCGGGCAGACCGGCACGGGCGCGAACCTCATTCACATAATTTGCAGCGTCGCTGACACTACCGCCAGTCTTCACCAGCAGTTCAGCAGCATTGAGCAGCACCTCAGAATAACGATAGACGCGGAGGTTGTTGTTGAAGCCGAGGTCGGCATCAGCCTTCTGGTCCTTGTTGTTGCCCTTGCGGCACATATACTTATAGAGGCAGTAGCCTGTGTTCATCCAACCCGGATCGTCGCTGGTGCCATGGGCAAACATATCGAATGCAGAGAACTCCTTGCGGATGTCACCCTCTTCGAAACTGGCCACAGAGTGCAGAGGAATGGCGCTGAAGCCCCAGCCTGCATCCACATCCTCGTAGGGATCGCCAGCATTGGCCTTGAACGAACGGGGACCATGGAGACGTGGGAACACGGCACCACCAGCACCAAGTTGGTTACCCCAACCACGTACAGAGTTGTCGTCGAAGTAGTTAATCTCCCAGATCGACTCAGCATTCCACTCACCACTCTCGTCCCAGATATCCTTGTAGTTGGGAGTCAGTTGGTATTTTCCGCTGCTGATGAGTTCCTTCATGTAAGAGAGGGCCTTGCCATAACGGCTGCTGTCGTTCTGGATCATCACCATCTCAGCATAGATCATATAGGCCAGAGGCTTCGTCACGTGACCTTTCTCCTCAGCGGAATAGTCGTCCTTCAGGGCGCCTGTGGCGATGACAGACTCCAGTTCCTCAATCACCTTGGCATACACCTCGTCGGCCGTCAACTGCTCAGAGATATAAGGGGCAGAGAGGTTCTCGAAGTAGCAGGGGATGTTGCCATAGAACTTCCAGAGTTGGAGATAGTAGAACACGCGTAGCAGACGGGCCTGAGCCTCATAGTCGGCACGCTGGGCAGCCGTGATGTTGCCAGCCTTCTCCACCCAGTCGCAGTAGGTCAGCACGTCGTTAGAGCGCTTCACACCCGAGAAACTGTCGCTCCAGACACCCGTCAGGCAGACCACAGGCGTGCAACTGTAGTTGAACATCAACTGCAGCATGGGCTGGTCGGTGTTGCTCGAGCCATTAGGATACATATCGTCGCTCATGAACTCAGAGATGAAGTTCAGGGCATTGTACTGATAGGTAGAACCATAGTCGTACCAGTGCAGAGGTGCGTAGGCAGCCACCAGAGCCTCGTCGAGGGAAGTCTTGGTGGTATAGTATTCATCGATGAAGGTGTCGGTAGGACTGGTCACCTCCAGGAATGAGTCCTTACAGCCGGTCATGGCCAGGGCTGCGAACATTCCCAATAATATCTTGTTTGCTTTCATAACTTTCATGATTACATTATATTTCACTTTTTCACTTTTTCACCTTTTAGAAAGTGAGGTTTGCACCTACGCGCAGTACACGTGGCTGAGGATATACACCGAAGTCAACGCCGCAAGAGGTGGCCGAAGATGAGATTTCAGGATCGAAGCCCCAGTACTTGGTGAAGGTCACCAGGTTCTCTGCAGCCACATAGAGGCGCAGGCGGCTGATGAATGCCTTCCTCGTGATGAACTCGGGGATGGTGTATCCCAGTTCGATGTTCTTCAGGCGGAAGTAACTGCCGTCGTGGATATAGAGGTCGGATGCCTGCCAGTTGGTGGCGTCGCCCTGGATGTAGATAGGATACTTGTTGGAGGTACCCTCGCCCGTCCATCGTCCGAGGAACCAACTGGGCAGGTTGATGGCGGGCAGGTCGAGACGACGGGTAGCGTCGAAGATGTCGTTGCCGGCAGTACCCTGCCAGAACATCATGAAGTCGAAGCCTTTCCAGGCAGCGTTGAAGGTGAAGCCGAAGGTCCAGTCGGGTGTGCCCTTACCGATCTTCGTGCGGTCGCTGTCGTCGATGGCACCGTCGCCGTTGACATCCACGAAGCGTACGAAGCCAGGACGGGCGTTAGGCTGGATCAGTTGGCCGTCGTGGGTATAGGCATTCACCTCGTCCCAGTTCTGGAAGATACCAGCGGTCTTGTAGCCCCAGAAGTAGGGGAAGGGCTCGCCAGCCTCAGCGCGTGAGATGTTTCCGAGGTTCGACACATTATCATAGGTATCGAAGCCGGCAGCGTTGCCGAGTTTCACCAGTTTGTTCTTCAGGTAAGAGGCGTTGGCCTTGATCTGGAACTTGGCGTCGCTGATGTTGAACTTATAGCCGAGTTCGAACTCAACGCCCGTGTTCTCCATGTCGCCCACGTTGCCGATAGGCTTCGACTCACCCACGTACGACGGGATGTTCATATCCTTCAGCATGCCGTTGGTCTTCTTCTTGAACCAGTCGACGGTGAAGGTGAGTTTGTTGTTCAGGAAACCGAAGTCCACGCCGATATCGGTCTGCTCACTCTCCTCCCACTTCAGGTCGGGGTTAGAGAGGCCGTTGGCCTTCGAACTGTTCACTTCCTTCTCGCCTCCAGCCATGCCGAAGCCGTAGTTGTTACCGCCCTGTGTCAGCACAGTGTAGCGGAAGTCACCGATATTGTCGTTACCGTTCTTACCCCAACTGAAGCGTACCTTCAGGTTGTTCAGCCAGTCGTTGGTGCTCTTCATGAACTTCTCGTTCATCACGTTCCAACCTACAGAAACAGAGGGGAAGGTACCATATTTATTGTTCGTACCGAAGCGGCTTGAGCCGTCGCGACGGACTGTAGCCTGTACCATATAGCGCTCATCGTAGTTGTAACTCAGACGGGCGAAGAGCGAACTCATGGTGTGCTTCACGCCAGGGCCACCCCAACCGTCACGGTCACCGTCGGAAGCCAGACCGGTAGCAGCGTTCACCCAGGGCTTGCTGTAGTCCTTCAGGTTGTTGCGCGAGGCGCCCAGCGTCCAGCCCGAGTTCTCGAAGGCACTCTGTCCGAGCACCAGGTTCACCGTGTGCTTGTCGAAGGTCTTGTCGTACATCAGCACATTCTCAATCTGCCAGACAGTACCACGGTCGCTCTCCATCGAGGCCGAAGAGTAGTTGCGATGCTTGGTGGGCGAGATCCAGTAGGGCACAGCGTGGCTCTGGTTGCCCCAGAACGACATGTCGGTGCTGTAACTGGTGCGGAATTTCAGACCGTCCCAGATACCGAGTGTGGCAGAGAAGTTGCTCACGAACTTGTGGCTCCAGTTCTGGCCGATGGGCAGTTTCATCGACATCAGCGGGTTGGCCATCTCGTTGAAGCCAGCACCAGGGATGTTCAGCAACTGTCCGTTGTCGCCATACATGGGAACATACTCGTCGGCGAAGTTCTTGCTGTATTCCTTGATCTGGTTCTCAGCCTCCTCGCCCGTGATGTAGGGAGCGATGATCGGGGGCAATGCGAGGGCAGAGCCGATCTCGTTACCCCACTGAGAGTTGGGATCCACGCCAGTGCTCTTCACACGAGCGTAAGAGAGGTTCACCTGCACGTCGAGTTTGTTCAGCCAGTTGCGCTCCTTCGTGGCGTCGAACACGTTGAAGTTGAAGTTGCCACGCAGCGTCAGACGGTTATAGTTCGAGTGGCCGTAGTTACCACCCACGATACCCTCCTGGTCGTAGTAGCCCAGCGAGAAATAGTAGTTCACCTTCTCCGTGGCTCCGCTGAGCGTCAACTCGTGGTTCTGCACGGGGGCGTTGTCGTTGAACAGCAGATCCTGCCAGTCGGTGTTGGTGGTCACCTTGTAGGGATCCTCATAGCGCGGAGCCTGACCGGCGTTCACCAGACCCTCGTTCTGCATGATCATATAGCCTGTGGCGTCGAGCACGTCGCGATGCTTCCAGGCTGTCTGCCAGCCCTGCGAGAAGTTGTAGTTCACCGTTACCTTACCCATCTTACCCTTCTTCGTGGTCACGAGGATCACACCGTTGGCAGCACGGGCACCATAGATGGCACCCGAGGCAGCGTCCTTCAGCACCTCGATACTCTCGATGTCGCTGGGGTTGATGTAGTCGAGACCACCCTCGATGGGCATGCCGTCGACGATATACAACGGGTTAGAGTCGTTCACCGAACCGATACCACGCACGCGGATGCGGGCAGCGGCACCAGGCTGACCAGACGATGAGGTGACGTTCACACCAGCGGCGAGGCCCTTCAGGGCGTTGTCCATACGGACGGGAGCCGTGCCGTCGAGGTCGTCGCTCGACACCTTGGCGATGGCGGCGGTCACCACGCTCTTTTTCTGAACACCATAACCGATGACGACCACGTCCTGCAACGTCTGGGCGTCTTCCTTCAGCACGATGGTCATGCCGTTTCTGGCGTTCACCTCCTGCGAGGTGTAGCCAATGTAACTAATAATAATAGGTGTACCCTCGTCCACCTTGATCGTGAACTTACCATCGAAGTCGGTGATGGTTCCGTTCTGAGGGTTACCCTTCTCGACGATGGAAGCACCGATGATGGGCTCCCCAAGATCGTCTGTCACAGTTCCCAAGATTCCCTGGGCCTTCGTAGCCATCGACACCATCAGTGCCAATAACAGCCATAGATACCTGCT
Organism: uncultured Prevotella sp.; assembly: GCA_900319715.1. Lineage (GTDB taxonomy): Bacteria > Bacteroidota > Bacteroidia > Bacteroidales > Bacteroidaceae > Prevotella. Next base: position 22,253 of record ONPM01000035.1, on the reverse strand, counting down.
TTTTTTCATACTTTGTTAGTTAAATGTTATTATTACGAGTTAGAACTATGTCGTATCTCTTCGACGATGCAAAATTACAACAATTTTAGTCATCTTTCAAATGCAAAGGCATAAAAAGTGGATGAATATAATGTTCCGATTCGGCTATCTTGCTCGCTGTCAGTCTTTTAACTATTTCGCCCACCCTAAAAAGAGTGGACGAAATATAGAGGTGTAAAAGGAACACTTAAGGCCGTTTTTGAGGTGTTTCGGACTTAAACTGCAGCAATGGCACTATGGCACTTTGGCACTTTACAGCATGAGGACTCCCGTCTTGCGATAGACCGTTGTCGTCGTGCCCGACTGCCTGGCGTCTTCCACTTTTTCTATCAGACGGTCTTGCTGCAGTCGTCTGACCTTGCTGGAGGCTGAGCCTGCCGGCGGCAACGGCTAAGAAAGGAGGCTGATGCCATGAGAAAGCACAGTATCTGGGAGGTGATACTCCGCATGGTGATTGCTGCCGCCACGGCAGCGCTGACGGCACTGGGCACGGTCAGTTGCCTGTAACAAAGAGAGGGGGGGCTCGCAGCAAAAGTCTGCGGGCCCCCTTTTTCGTCTGATAGCCTGAGCGGGGTTCAGGCGTTTCGTCCTCACTCGCTCGTCAGTCTTCGACGATGCGGATGCGGCCCTGCGGCTGGGCGTAGGCCTGGCCAGGGTTGCCGCCAAGCACATTGCGGAGATAGTCGGCCAGCGCCTCGTAATAGCGGATGCTGCTCTCCTCGAGCACGGGGCACTTCTTGAAGCAGTCGAAGAATCCGCCCGAGTCGTGGTTGTAACTGGTCAGGGCGACGCTGTAGGTGCGCTGCATGTCGATGGGCGCATAGGTGCCGTCGGCCTGCAGGATCTCGATGTCGCTGACGGTGTGGCTCTTGCTGTGGATGGTGAAGCGGAGGCCTGAGCACTGGGGGAAGTTGCCGTCGAGCACGGGCACGAGGGCTGTGCAGCGGGTGAGCATCGACACGAGTTGTGAGGCGCGGACGGAGATGCGGCGCAGCGTGTTGTCGTAGGGCAGCATGCCAATGATGTGGCCGTAGGTGATGTCGCCAGCCATGATGTCGTTGCGGATGCCACCACCGTTCTCGAAGCCCAGATCGGCCTTCATGGTGTGACGGTAGGCATCGGCCACGAGGTCGCCCGCATTGGTCTCCTGGCCGCGCACGATCCACTGGGCGTTCTCGTCGCTCACCACCAGCCGGTAGTCGCTGTGGGCCACGACCTCTGAGGTGACGGCCTTCACCTTCTGGTGGATGCTGTCGACGGCAGCGCTGACGGCAGCATTCTCGCTGTCGATGTCCTTGCCCTTGATGAGTTGGGTGATGAAGCGCCCGTCGGGGGTGATGACGAGTTTGCCGACGTTGGCAAACTGGGTGCCCGTCTGGGTGACGATGATCTCGCGGCCGTCGAGGTTCTTCACCTTCACGCCCTCGATGATCTCATGCGAGTGGCCGTCGAGCACGATGTCGATGCCACGGGTATTGTTGACGAGGCGGTGGGAACTGAAGCCCATCGACTGGGGCGTCTCGCCGACGTGGGAGAGCAGCACCACATAGTCGGCTCCTGCCTGGCGGGCGTCGTCGACAGCCTGCTGGATGAGTTGGTAGAACGTCTTCGGCTTCAGGTCGTAGAGCAGGATACCGTTGGTGTCGTAGAACGAGTAGCCCTCGAGGATCATCGTCTCTGGGGTGACGGCTCCGACGTAGGCCACCTTCTTGTCGCCATACTGGCGGATGACGTAGGGGGCGTAGACGGGCTCGGGCTCTCCTGCCTCGTAGAAGTTGGCGCAGACCACGGGGGTGCCAGCCTGCTCGAGCAGGGCGCGCATACGGGGCACGCCGTAGTCGAACTCGTGGTTGCCAAGCGTCAGGGCGTGGTAGTCCATCAGTCGCAGGATGTCGGCGATGTACTGTCCTTTGGAGATGGCGCCCGTGGTGTTGCCCTGCAGGAAGTCGCCACAGCAGACGGCAGCGGCGTAGGCCGTGTCAGACTGGTTGATGGCGTCGCGCAGCCCTGCTATCTTCGTATAGCCGTCGATGCCGCAGTGGGCGTCGTTCTCATAGAGGATTACGATGCTCTTGGACTTCTGTTGAGACTCCAGGCTCGTCGCAGCACCACTGCCTGAAAGCAATAGTGCCATAATGCCAAATACGATTTTCTTTCTCATCTTGCAAATTATTTGAATATTAATGGTTATCTTCTCGTCGTTGTTCAATGAAGTTGGTGCAAAGTTAAGAAAAAAAACTGGAACAACAAGGAAAGTGGTGCAAAACTTGCTTTTATTTTCGTCCGCCACATGGAATCACTGAAGGATAAAACAGCCAGGGGTCTCTTCTGGGGCGGCATGAACAACGGCGTGCAGCAGTTGCTCGGACTGGCCTTTGGCATCATCCTCGGACGGCTGCTCGACCCCTCGGACTATGGCATGACGGCGATGCTGGCGGTATTCTCTGTGATTGCGAACGAACTGCAGTCGAGTGGCTTCAAGACGGGGCTCATCAACCTGCGCGAGCCCAGGCACGAGGATTACAATGCCGTGTTCTGGTTCAACGTCGTGGCAGGGGCCTTGATCTATGCCGTGCTCTTCCTCGCTGCCCCGCTGATAGCCCGTTTCTATGGCAACCCTGCCCTCATCCCCCTGAGCCGTTACGTGTTCCTGGGCTTCGTGTTCTCCAGTTTCGGCATGGCACAGTCGGCCTATCTCACGAAGCAGATGCAGATTAAGCAGATTGCCAAGTGCGGCATGACGGCGACGCTGACGTCGAGCCTGGTGAGTGTCGCGATGGCCGCCATGGGCTTCGGCTACTGGGCGCTGGCCACGCAGTATCTGATGTATATCGCCGTCAACACGCTGCTGCTGTGGCGCTTCAGCGCCTGGCGACCCACGCTCTCACCTCTCACCTCTCACCTCTCACCTCTCAAAAGATTATTCCCTTTCAGTTTCAGGATTATGCTGTCGGCGATATTCACGCAACTGAATGCCAACATCATGAACCTGCTGCTGGGACGTTTCTATGGCGAGGCGAACACGGGCCACTACAATCAGGCCTATCAGTGGAGTTCGAAATGCTTCCTGCTGGTGGGGAACATGCTGAAGCAGGTAGACCAGACGGTGCTGGTGGGGCTGCGCGAGGAGCGTGAACGGCAGTTGGCGGTGCTGCGGAAGATGGTGCGCTTCACGGCCTTCGTCTCCTTCCCCCTGCTGTTTGGGCTCGCCATCGTGTCGCACGAGTTCATCATGCTGGCCATCGGAGAGAAGTGGGCGTTTGCCGCCTCGCTGCTGCCCCTGCTCTGCCTCTGTGGGGCCTTCATGCCCCTGTCGACACTACTGACGGACTCTGTCATCAGCCAGCATCGGAGTGATATCTACCTGTGGAGCACCATCGCCCTGGGCGTGTTGCAGATAGCGCTGATGGTGGGTCTCTGGCGGCAGGGCATCATGGTGATGGTCATCGCCTACACCTTGTTGAATATCGCCTGGATGTTCGTGTGGCATTTCTTCGTCAGGCGGCTGATGGGATACAGGCTCATCGACTTCCTGAAGGATATCCTGCCCTTCGCCCTCGCTGCTGCCTTTGTCATGGGCCTGACATGGCTCATTACATATCAGTTTACAGTTTACAGTTTACGGTTTACAGATGATTACTTCATGCTCTGGATATTGCTCATCAGCAGGGTTGTGATGGCGATGTTATTGTATTATGGAGTGATGAGAATAGCAGGGGCCGTCATCCTGAAAGAAGTGATAGCATTCATTAAGAAGAAAGCGTAGTTTTAGTTTACGGTTTACAGTTTACGGTTTACAGATGATTACTTCTATAGGCAGCATGAATGGCTTGCAAGGTAATCAACTGTAAACTGTAAACCGTAAACTGTAAACAAAAAATCATCTCCCAAAGAGATGTTTTTTCAAAAAGGGGCTGACGCGCAGCAGTTGGGAGGTGATGACGCAGAAGGCGACCACCACGAGGGCGACGGCCAGGGCGGCTGTGGTGTCGAGGATGAAGTTGTGGCGGTTCAGGCGGAAGAACTCGCCCACCATCGGGAGTTTGGGCAGGAAGAAATAGTGCAGCAGATAGATGTCGAGCGTGCGACGGCCGATGAACTGCAGGCCACGCCCTAAGGCGGTCTTGTCGGAGAAGAAATCGCTGTAGTGCCTGAAGAACATGAACACCATCGTCAGCAATAGGAACATCGCGAGGGTATGGGGCAGCGAAGCCCATTCCAGTCGGAGGTTGTGCCACTTGATCACCTCGAGGGTGGTGAGGAGAGCCAGCACGACTATCACAGGGAAGAACCAGCGGGAGTCCATCAGCCGCTGGGCACGCTCCCAGTAGCGATGCACGATGGCACCATAGAGGAAGAAGGGGAAGTAACGGAACATCTCCACCAGGCTGGTGTAGTTGAGGAATTCGTTGGGTTGGCCCTTATATCCCAGCGCCCAGGAGAAATGACGCGGCAGGTAGCAGGTCTCGAACAAGCAGAGGGAGACGATGAAGAGGAGAAGGATTAAAATCGGAGGTGTGGGGTACCCCCGAAAGAGTTTGCTCTCGACGTAGGAGAAGAGGTAGAACGTGAGGAGCATGTAGAGCAGCACGATCGTGAACCAGTAGCCTGCCTTCATGGAGGAGGCGAGGGCCTCGTCGAGGTTGTGGAGGAAGGGCGTGGTGGGAACCATCGCCAGGAAGAGCAGGAAGAACACCACGGTAGGGATGATCTGCACGCGCATCTTCTTCAGGGTGAGTTCTCCCAGCGTACGGGCATTCCACACGCGACTCGCCTTATAAGCCAGGAATCCGCTGATGAAGAAGAACAGCGGCATGCGGAAGAGCAGGAAGAACTGGAGGGCTGCCGACCAGCGTATCTGCATGCCAAACGACTTCAGGGCTACATGGTTGGTCACCACGAGCAGCATTGTGAACCCTCTGAGGGCATCGAGCCATCCGAGGCGTGGCTTCCTGGGCGATACCTCTGACGAGACGGGAAGTGGTTCAGTCGTAGAATTCAAGTTTTCCGACATGGGGTGCGAGTTTACTGAGATCAGGCAGTTTCATATAGTCGCCAAAGATGTGGCGCAGATGGGCATCGGCATCGTGGGGCACAGGCAGTCGATGACCTTCGAAGGTGTGGGTGGTCAGCGGAAAGATCTCCTTGGCATAACGGGGGTTGTGGAAGGGGATGCCCATGGCGCTGGTGATGGTCTTGAGAGGTGAGTGGGGAGAGGTGAGGGGTGAGAGAATACTCAGGAGACAGCGGAGGCAGGGGAAGACGATGCGCTTGTTGAAGTTGAAGATGCGACGCACTTGTTTGATGGCCTTGGCGTCGTCCGTGCTGGTGCGCCAGATCTTATACATGTGGCCTACGGTCTTCTCCGACAGCCTCTGCATCCAGATGGGGTGTGGCTCCATGGGGAAGATGTCGATATAGATGCCCTGCTCCTTCCACAGACGGTCGTAGCCGTTCTGTTCGAGCATCCGTGAACGGCGGTCGCGCACCTTGGCGTAGAAATAGAAGTAGTTGGGGTCGCTGTCGTCGTTCTGCAGGGCGAGCCAGTCGGGCAGTTCCTGGGGCAGCACCTCCATCAGACGGAGATAGTCCTCTCGCATCATCTCGATATCGAGGTCGTCGTCCCAGGGGATGAAGCCGTCGTGACGCAGGGCGCCTATCAGCGTGCCGCTGCTGAGCCAATACCGGATATCATGCTTCTGGCAGATCCTGTCTACCTCCAGCAGAATCTCCAGCATCCTCGTCTGCTGGCGTCGCAGCAACGAGCCCTCTGGATTGTACCGTTCGCGCAACTCTTCGTTTGTCATCGGCTGCAAAGGTAATAAAAAAAGAGGAAAGTGGAAAGAGGAAAGGGAAAGAGATATACTCAAAGCGTTAATTATTTTAAAATCATGACAGCGATAGTGCATCTTTCCGCTTTCTACGCTCTTCTTTCCACTAATATTTCGTACTTTTGTACTCGATTATCAATCAGTAGGCATTTGTGAAACCTGTGGCAAAGACAGACATCGCCGTATTGCTGTTGTTCTTCACGCGCAGCGACACCTTCCGGCAGGTGTTCGAGGCCGTGCGCCAGGCACGACCCTCGATGCTTCTGCTCTATCAGGACGGACCCCGTGGGGAGCGTGACAAGGCAGGCATCGAGGCCTGTCGTGAGATCGTGAGCGACGAGCATATCGACTGGGAGTGCGAGGTGCATCGCCGCTATCTCGACCATAACGAGGGTTGCGACCCCTCTGGCTTCCGTTCCCACCAGTGGGCGTTCTCACTGGCAGAGAAAGTGATTGTGCTTGAAGACGATGTGGTGCCTGCTCAGTCGTTCTTCCCCTTCTGTAAGGAGATGCTCGACAGGTATGAAAATGACGAGCGCATCTCGATGGTGGCAGGCTTCAATATCGACGAGGAGACGAACGACTGTGGTCACGACAGTTATTTCTTCACTTCTGCCTTCAGCATCTGGGGCTGGGCCTCGTGGCGCAGGGTAGCCCAGCGATGGGACCCCACATACGGATTCATGCGAGACCCTGAGAAGTTGAGGAAGATAGAGACTGTAGCCCGTGAGCGCCGTCTGCGCAGCGACATGCTCCAGATGTTCCAGGATCACAGCCAGAGCGGCAAGGAGTACTTCGAGACCATCTACTGGGCTGATATGCTGCTCCATGACTCCCTCGCCATTATGCCGCAGAAGAACCAGATCAACAACATCGGCCTCACAGGCGACTCCACCCATTTTTCAGCCGAACTGAAGACCACGCCCCATCGCATCCGACGGATGTTCACCATGGGGAGACATGAACTGACCTTCCCCCTTGTCCATCCCGTGACCGTCACAGAGAATAAAGCCTATCTGGAACGACTCTATCGTGCCAACGGCTGGAACCACCCTGGGATCAAGATACTCAATTCGCTCGAAGAACTCTGTCTTAACCTACGCTACGGCCAGTTCCGACATATCTGGCAGTCCTTTGCCCGCCGCCTGAGCAAGTGGACAGGCCGCTTCCGCCATGTTTAGGCAATGACGACAGAACTGGTTCTCTCTGGGCTATTAGAGTGTGGCGCGGATGGGCGACAACAGGAAGAGGATGAGCAGGAAGCCGTTGTAGGTGAACAGATAGGCTGTCAGGGCCGTGACGGCGAGACGCGGACAAGGATGGCGCCTGGTCTCGCGCAGCAGGTAGGCTGTAGCGATGGGCAGCACGAACAGGAAGTGGGGCGACATGATAAACACCTCGTTGATGCCAAAACCTAACACCAAATGGATCATCATGTCTATAGCGAAGCACGACAGACAGAGCCAGAGGAAACGGCTCCGGCGGCCATACCATACGCCCAACAGCGCCAAAAGCACCACCATCGCCTCGACGAAGTAACTGAACAGATTCAGGTAGGGCACAAATACGGGGCGCCCAACGAGCGTGTCCTCAAGAAAGTGCTGACGATGGAACTGTACAGACTCGCCGAAGAGGTTCTCGTAGACCGTCTGCCAACGGGAGGTCGAGATGTCTGTCCACTTCAGATAGCCATGATCCTCCATCGGCTTGCCAGTCTTCGCAGCCTGACGTTTTAATACGGCTTCACGACGGTTCTTCTTGGCCTCGTAACGGGCCCGCTCGTCGGGGGACATCTGTGCCACACGCTCTTTCAGATTCTCGCTTTTCCGCTTTTCTGCCTTTTCCCTGGCCTGTTGGCGAGGCTCCACGAACGTGTGGTGCTCCCAGACGGCTGTGGCCCACAGCAAGGCAGCAGGCAGGAAGACGGCTAACAGCAGATACTTCGGGCGGAAGAAATCCTTCCTGTTCACGAAAAGACCAGACAGGAACACCTTGAGGCCGTTGCTCAGGGTGACGCCCGCAGTGAAACAGAAGAGTACGGCCGACTGCCACCACTTGAACTCACGACGCTTCTGGATGCACACGCCAGAGATATAGAGCGTCAGCAGCAGGAGGAACATCGACACTGTAAAGTGGTCGGGCACGATGACAGACAAGAGCAGATAAGCCATCGAGAAGGCGGACATCGTCATCAGCGTCGCATCGTCGCGTCGCAGTCCCACCACCTCGCGATGGATGCGGTAGAGGAAGATATAGGAATAGAAGGAACAGACGATGACAGGCAGGGCCACGACATACTGCACACAGTTGACGCCCAACAGCCAGGTGAGTCCCTGGTTCAGCAGCCAGAGTGGCCAGACGAGGAAGGCTAACAGCGGGTGGCGGTGGGTCTCGTAGATCACATCCCAGTCGGTCACCATCATATATGTCAGTGGATCATAGCCCGCCAGGTGCAACTCGTGCTCAAAGACCTTCCAATAGGGTCCGAAGCCAGGCTGCAGGAACAGTTCATGGAGACGCCAGATAAACAGGGCGTTCAGCAGCACGATGACCACCAGCGCCACCCCTGCCTGCACCCGTTCCTCAGGCTTCAGCCGGAACAAACCATACACCCCTACAATCATATCTCTTTCCACTTTCCTCTTTCACTTTCCTCTTTCACTTTCCTCTTTCCACTTTCCTCTTTATTTACAATTAAACGCGAGTACTCGTCGTCCTTCGAGCCACCCTTCCAGACGGTCGCCGATGTGTACTGGCCCTACGCCGGCAGGGGTGCCGGTATAGAGCAGGTCGCCCGTCTTCAGCGTGAAGAACTGTGAGATGTAGGCGATGATCTCATCGACGGTATAGAGCATGTCCGACGTACAGCCCTCCTGCACCGTCTTCCCCTCGCGCCCTTGCCGTCGGTCTTCCTCCGTCTGGATGTCGAGGTGGAAGTGCAGCCGCTGTAGCCCAGACTGTTCGCAGGGCGACTCTGGATCTGTCAGCAGTTTCTCCTTGGGAACCCACTCGCCGATGGCGGCAGAACCGTCGAACCCTTTGCAGATCGTCCAGGGCTGGCCTGCCTCTGAGGCTTTCTTCTGCAGGTCGCGGGCTGTGAAGTCGATGCCTATTGTCAGGGCGTCGTAATAGCGGTGGGCAAAGCGCTGTGGGATGTTCTTGCCCAAACGACAGATACGCACCACCACCTCCGTTTCGTAGTCGATGCGCCCCAGATGGTCAGGCACGAAGAAGGGCTTTCCCTGGTTCAGTATCGCCGAGTCCGCCTTCGTAAAGATCACGGGCTCGTCAGGGCGCTTCAGGGTTCCATGCAACTCCTGGTTATGCGCTGCATAATTCATTCCTATCGCAAAGATTTTCATCTCTTTCAGGCTTTTATGTTACTTAATTCGTGTGCAAAGTTAATAAAAAATGAGGAAAAAGGAAAGAATATCCACAAAATTGTTTATCTTTGCACCATCAACAACGCAAGAATCGAATAACTCTATATCTCTGTGCCTCTGTGTTTAAACAAAAATAGAAAAGTTATGAAAAAGAACCTCGTTTCATTATTGGGGATGGCTGTCTTGATGGCTGGCTGTAGCACAACCGACAAGGCCCCTGCCCAGAAAGTGATCAATCAGGAAGAAGTGATGGCCAAGATGTCGCTCGAAGACAAGGCCCACTTCGTCATCGGAACAGGTATGGCCGGATTCTCTGGTGATGAGGCCGTCATCGGTGCCACGAAGAACCTCGTGCCTGGTGCTGCTGGTACTACCTATCCACTCGACTCCCTCGGCATCCCTGCCATCGTACTGGCCGACGGTCCTGCTGGACTCCGTATCGATGCAACCCGTGAAGGTGACTCTGCCACCTATTATTGCACCCACTTCCCCATCGGCACCCTGCTTGCCTCTACCTGGAACACCCAACTCATCGAAGAGGTGGGTCAGGCCATCGGCGAGGAGGTGAAGGAATATGGAGCCGATGTGTTGCTGGCCCCTGCCCTGAACATCATGCGCAACCCCCTCTGTGGCCGTAACTTCGAATACTACTCTGAGGACCCCGTGGTGGCAGGTAAGACTGCCGGTGCCTATATCACCGGTGTGCAGAAGAACGACGTGGGTACAAGCATCAAGCACTTTGCTGCCAACAACCAGGAGACGAACCGCATGGGCAACGATGCCCGCATTTCCCAGCGCGCCCTCCGTGAGATCTACCTCAAGGGTTTCGAGATTGCCATCAAGGAGAGCAAGCCCTGGACGGTGATGACCTCCTATAACTATATCAATGGCATCTATACCTCTGAGAGCAAAGAACTCGTACAGACCATCCTCCGCGACGAGTGGGGCTATGAGGGCACAGTGATGACCGACTGGTTCGGGGGCAAGGACGGTGCCGTGCAGATGACGGCAGGCAACGACATGCTGCAGCCGGGTAAGAAGGAACAGTTCGACTCGATCGTGGCTGGAGTGAAGAGCGGCAAACTCGCTGAGGCCGATCTCGACCGTAACGTGCAGCGCATCCTCAACCTCATCGAGAAGAGTCCACGCTATCAGGGTTATCAGTATTCGAACAAGCCCGACCTGAAGGCTCATGCCGAGGTCACCCGCCAGTCTGCTGCCGAGGGTATGGTGCTGATGAAGAACAACCAGACACTCCCCTTCGCCGAGACCGTCAAGAACGTGGCCCTCTATGGCAACACCTCCTACGAGTTCATTGCCGGTGGTACGGGATCGGGCAATGTGAACCACGCCTATGTGGTCTCTCTGCTCGACGGGATGAAGAACGGTGGCTATGCCGTATCAGACGATCTGAAGCAGGCATACGAACAGTTCTGGGCTGACTACCATAAGGCCCGTGAGGCCGAGATTGCCGAGATCGAGAAGACCGACAAGCAGAGGGCCATGATGATGCGCTTCCTGCCTGCTGGCCTGCCTGCCGAGAAGCAGTTTACTGTAGCCGAACTCGAGGCTCAGGCTGCCAAGGCCGACATCGCCGTGCTGACCATCGGGCGTATTTCGGGGGAGTTCTTCGACCGCAAATCGACAGACTTCAACCTGAGTGACTCTGAGCGGAACCTGCTGAACCAAGTCTGCGAGGCCTATCACAAGGCAGGCAAGAAGGTGGTGGTGCTGCTGAACATTGGCGGCGTCATCGAGACTGCCTCTTGGAAAGAGCAGCCCGATGCCATCCTCTGCGCCTGGCAGGCAGGGCAGGAGGGCGGCAACAGCGTCGTCGACGTGCTCAGTGGTAAGCAGTCGCCCTCGGGTAAGTTCACCATGACCTGGCCCGTGAAGTTCACCGATGTCTACTCCTCGAAGAACTTCCCTGTAGACCAGACGGCGAAACTTGACTTCATGAACACGGTGGAGCGTGGCAATGTGAAGAATGTCGACTGGACCAACTATGAAGAGGATATCTACGTAGGCTATCGTTACTTCGACTCGTTCGAGGTGCCCGTGAGTTATCCCTTCGGCTTCGGCCTCAGTTATACCACTTTCGAGTATAGCGACGCCAAGGTTGCTGACAAGGGTGACGACTACGAGGTCTCCGTCACCATCAAGAATACAGGCGATCGTGAGGGTAAGGAGGTTGTGGAACTCTACGTTGCTGCCCCCGACTCGAAGGCCGCCAACAAGCCCGCCAAGGAACTCAAGGCCTTCGCCAAGACGAAGAACCTGAAACCCGGCGAGAGCGAGACCGTCACCCTGAAGGTGAAGGCCGCCGACCTCGCCTCGTTCGACGAGGCTGCCTCTGCATGGGTGGTTGCCGAGGGCGAATATCAGTTCATCGTTGCTGCCTCTGCCCAGGATGTCAAGGCCACGCTGCCTGCTGCCGTCAAGGCTGGCACCGTCAAGGTCAACGATGTCCTGAAACCTCAGGCTCCGCTGAATCTGCTGAAACGATAGAAAAAGAGTGCGCCATTAACTCTGTCATGTATTTCCAGTAGCGGCGAGGCATGTCGCTGAGTTGTTTCCTGGGATTCATGCGCTCCTTGATGCAGATGGCCTTGAAGTAGGTGCGCCAGAGTTGCTGGAATATCTGATCGTTCTCACTCAGCACCTCAGCATCAAGTTTACCGTTGCTGAGGTTGAAGGGCACGGCTGCTTCATCCTCGAAAGTGATATGGATGGGAGCGGCAGCGCCATCGTAATAATATCCATAGTGGCGTTTGGCGGCATCGTAGATGAGCCACGGCTGGTCGTTGAAACGGTCCTGGAAATGATCGATGATCAGCGGCAGCACGTTATGGTCTGGCGAGACGACAGCGAGGTAAGTACCGTCCTTGGCTTTCTGGAAACGGATGAACTGTTTCATCCGCAACTGCTCGTGGAGCACCCGTCGGCAGGTGTTCCTCACCTCCAGCACATCGGGGTCGCTCGCATTGCGCTCATAGGAATCAAAGGGTTCTCTGCGAAACACCTTACAGATGAAATTAAACAGCGGCTGGTTCAGCGCCCGCTCCTCGGAGAGCCAACTGACGGTAATCATCCGCAGCCCGTCTTTGGAGAGATGCTTCTCCAGTCCCTTCCACACACGCTCAGCCTTCTCGCTGTCCGTCACCACATGGTGGGGCTCATCGGCAAACAACGGCAACTGCTCCCCCTCTGCCAACAGGAACTCAGGCTGTTGGTGCAGGAAGAAACTGTCGAACACTGCCGTCAACAGTCCGTCGAGTGTATGATCGAACACATAAACCGTCATCGTTGCTGTTTCTGAAACTCCAAAGCGAACGTGGTGTGATAACCGTTCTGGGGCTGGTCTAAGAGACTGAGACTACCCCCTTGTTGTATCATCATACGGCGCGAGAGGGAGAGGCCGATGCCGCTGCCAGTGCGCTTGGTGGTGAAGAAGGGCACGAAGATGCTCTTGCGGGCTTCAGCAGGGATGGGCTGGCCATCGTTGCTGACAAGGATCAGGGGGGCGGGTCCATGATGCTGGATACCGATGCGCCTGGCACCTGCCTCGATGGCGTTCTTCACGAGATTGATGAGTATCTGTCGCAGCATATTGGGATCGGCACAGACCATAACGTCATCAGCGACGGCACTATCCCATGTCATATTAGAATAAAGTTGTTGGACATCATGGATGAGCGTCGAAAGAAGGACATTCTCCAGTGCTGGCTGTTGCAACTGCGACAGTTTGCGATAGGAATCCACGAAGGTGTTCAGATGCTGCGAGGTGGTGAAGATGGCATGGATGCCCTCTTCCAGAGGTGTACCCTTGACATCAGGACGGCCGAGCAGCGACTGGCTGATGCTGGCGATGGGGGCTGTGGCGTTCATGATCTCGTGGGTCAGCACACGGGTGAGCCTTTCCCACGACTCCACCTCGTTCTGGTTCACCTGTTGGCGGATGGTATCACCCAACTGGTTCAGCGTCTCCTGCATGGCTCTTTCGCCTGGCAAAAGTCTGTTGGTAGGCAGGCGGAATGTGAAGTCGTGATTACGGATGGCCTCCTGCATCAAGTGTGCACGAACCCTCAGCGACCTCTGATGACGCCAGAACCACACGACTCCGACCACCGCCAGACAACCTATTATTATATATAGAAGCACATTCACAACCGTTTCATCTTATTGTAGAGAGTCTGGCGAGTGATACCAAGCAGTTCTGCGGCTTTCGAGAGATTACCATGACAGTGGTCGATGGTGCGGCGGATATGTTCTGCTTCTACCTCGTCGAGACTGACGATCTCACCCTGCATGTCGAGCACATCCTTCAGTTTGCGCACCAGTTCGTCATTGTCCCACGGCTTCACGATAAAGTCGGCAGCACCGCTCTTCAGTCCTCTGACAGCCAGGGACACATCTGCGTAGGCCGTCAGCAGCACCACAGGCATCTGCGGATGATGCTTGCGGATGGTGCGCAGCCAGAGCAGTCCCTCCTGTCCGCTGTTCACGCCGAGGGTGAAGTTCATGTCGAGCAGCACGATGTCAATGGTCTCCTGCGCCATCGTCTTCAGGATGTCGTCAGGCTTGTCCAGCGTGATGATTCGCTCGAAAGTGGTGTCCAGACAGTAGCGCAAGGCTGTCAGGATCGAGGGGTTGTCGTCGACTATCAGTATGCTTCCGTAGTTGTTCATCGTTCGTTTTTGTCTGCAAAGTTACGACTTTCTGTCTAAATCTCATACAAACAGGTGTAAAAAAATTAGACAATCTGCCTCCAGAGGGCCTTTAAAGCTTGTACTATGGAAATAAAAACCATAACTTTGCATCACGAAATCATAAAAAACGATATGAAGAAACTAATCATTCTCAGCCTCTCAGCACTCGCTGCTACAGTTCAGGCGCAGACCGTATGGACAGCCCAGCGGTGTATGCAGTACGCTGTGGAGCACAACACCCAGGTTCGCCGTGCTGCCTTGGAACTCGACAACTACGAGGCTTCGAGGCTGGGGGCCGTCGGCAACTTCCTGCCCTCAGTGAATGCCGGCATCGGAGCCCAGTACAACTTCGGACGCGCCATCGACCCTGAGACCAACGGCTATACCGATGTGAGCACCTTCTATAACGACTACAGCGTGTATGCCTCGCTGCCTGTGTTCGACGGCTTCAGCCGAGTGAACGCCCTGAAGGCTGCCAAGGCGAGTGTGCTCATGGGTCGCAACGCCTTGCGAGAACAACAGGACCAGACGGCCATCGCCACCCTGCAGGCCTGGGTCAACGCCCTGTACTATGAGGGGACGGTCGCGATGGCTGAGGAGAAACAGCGTGAGACAGACCTGCTGTTGCGACAGACACAGGTGCTGGTGGAGGTGGGGCGCAAGAGTGCTGCCGACCTTGCACAGATCGAAGCCCAGCAGGCTGAGGCGGCCTACGAACTGACCCGTCAGGAGAATCTGCGCGCTTCGGCCATGCTCGACTTGAAACGACAGATGTCTATGCCACTTGACACTATAGTTTCAATTTCCGTTCCAATGCTTGGAACTGATAGTGCCAATGCCTGGAACCAACAGTGCCAAAGCCTGGAACCAGCGGTGCCAATGCCTGGAACCAGCGGTGCCAACGGCTGGCACCCAGCCCTGCAACAACAATACCACACGATGCAAGCCAGACTTTACGAGTGGCGTCAGGCCCGTGCCGCGCTGTTACCTGCTCTCTCTCTGAGTGCGGGCCTGAACACCACCTATTTCAAAACCCTCCACTCGCAGACAACCACCTCGTTCAGCGACCAGTTCAAGAACAACATGGGCGAGTATATTGGTGCCACGCTGAGCATTCCCCTGTTCAATCGTCTGCAGACGGTCACCAGCATCCGTCGTGCAAAGAACAACTACCGTATAGCCCGTGAGGCCTACGAGGACAAGCAGCAGGAGTTACAGAAACTGAGTCGCGAGGCCTGGCAGGACTGGCAGGCCTATCTGAAGCAGACGGAGCAGATGACGCATAAGGTGGAGGCCGACTCGCTGGCTTACCAACTGACGCGCCGTCAGTTTGAGGAAGGACTCTCGACGGCCATCGACCTGCATACCACCTCGACACAACTCCTGCAGTCGAAAGCCACGCTGTTGCAGTGCCAGTTGATGGCGATGGTAAAGCACGAATTAGTAAGATATTATAATGGAGAAACGATATGGACAGAGTAATCGAAAGAACAAAGACACAACGGCTGATGAAGTACTGGCCGTATGCAGTAGGCGGATGCCTGTTGCTGATGCTGTTGACTTGGGTGGTCTTCGGCCATCATGCCTCGACGCTCAGAGTGAGCAAGGACGAACTGACCATCAGCGAGGTACAGCGGGCAGAGTTCAAGGACTATGTAAGGACCAACGGACAGGTGTTGCCCATCCAGGTGGTGCAGATCTCGCCAGAGGAAGGGGGCATCGTGATGGAGAAGGTCGTCGAAGAAGGCACGCATGTCAAGAAGGGCGACGTGATTGTCCGCCTGAGCAATTCAGGCCTCGACCTGCAGATCCTCAACGCTGAGGCAGAACTGGCAGAGAAGCAGAACCTGCTACGCAACACTCAGGTGGCTATGCAGCAGGATCGTCTGAACAACCAGACGGAGCAGGCACAACTCGATATGGACACCCATCGTAAGCAACGCACCTACGAACAGAACCAGCGGCTCTATCAGGAGAAACTCATCAGCAAGGAGGATTACATCAAGTCGCAGGAGGACTATCAGCTCTCTGCCAAGAAGCGCTCGCTGGTGTCGAAGCGCCTGAAGCAGGACTCCATCTATCGCACCGTTCAGATGGATCAGATGGAGGACAACCTGCAGAACATGCGTCGCAACGTGGTGCTGGTGCGTCAGCGTAAGGACAAACTCGAGGTGCGCTCAGCCATCGACGGCGAACTGGGTCTGCTCGATGTGGAACTGGGCCAGAGCATCAGCCCTGGACAGAAGATAGGCCAGCTGAACGACCTCAGCGATTATAAGGTGCAGGCCCAGATCGACGAGCACTATATCGACAGGGTTCGTCAGGGGCTTACTGCCACTTTTACGCGAGGCGACAAACAGTATCAGTTGCAAGTGCGCAAGGTCTATCCCGAGGTGCGTGATGGCAAGTTCCGTTGCGACTTCATCTTCCGAGGCGAGCGCCCTGAGAACATCCGCACAGGTCAGACCTACTACATCGATCTCGAACTGGGCCAGCCTGAGCAGGCCATCATCATTCCTCGCGGTACTTTCTTCCAGACCACAGGCGGCCAGTGGATCTTCGTACTCTCTTCTGATGGCAGCAAAGCCTATCGCCGCAACATCCGCATAGGTCGCCAGAACCCGCAGCACTACGAGGTTCTGGAAGGCCTGGAGCCCGGCGAGCGCGTCGTCACCAGCGGCTACGAAGCATTTAAGGACAATGAGGTATTAGTAATGAAGTAGGACTATGAAGACAATTATCAGAAACTTTACATCGATATTCCGTAAGTTTGTTACAGCGAACCTGCTGAATCTGCTGGGCCTGAGCCTGGCCTTTGCCTCGTTCTTTGTCATCATGACGCAGGTCAACTACGACCAGGGCTACAACAAGAGTTTTACGGAGCACGAAAGGCTGTTCCGCTTGACGATGGAGTTAGGGTCTGGCATGGAGGACTATGGTGTGACATTGCCCCGCCCGCTGGTGGAGCAGTTGGCGGCAGCGTCGCCGCACATCAAGGGCTATGGCATCGAAGAGGGCTGGACAAGAGTCGACCAGTATATGTTGGACGATCAGGAGTATTCGCTGAATCTGGTGTTCGGCATTCACGACTTTATGAGCGTGTTCAAACCAACCGTCATTTGCGGTGACTTGAAGGGCTTGAACCAGTTGCCCAATATCGTGCTGCCACGTTCAGAAGCCATGCGCATCTTTGGCACTGTCCATGCGGTGGGCAAAACCTTGAAATACAAATGGGTGGATGACTGGATTTTCAATGTGTGTGCCGTGATAGAAGACTATCCTGAAAACAATTTCCTGCACGGCATCTGCTTTAGGGGTACCAATGACAATGAAGGCAACTACCACAACTGGAACTATCAGGCTTATATCCGTGTGGACGATTCGGCCAACCTGCCGAACGTTATTACTGCCATGCGCAAGAAAGCCATCGAGTTGTTCAAGAATGACTTCAACATGAAGACCAAGCAAGAGGAGGAAGCCCTGCAAGTGGTGTTGACGCCTATTGCCGATACCCATTTCGCGAAAGACCTCAGCAAGGATTCGCCCAACATCAAGTCGGTCAGTAGGAGTTCCGTCTATCTGCTCATCTGCTTCTCGCTGCTGATCGTGGTGATAGCCGCCGTCAACTTCATGAACTTTACCCTGGCCGAGACACCGCTGCGCATCCGCAGCATCAACACGCAGAAAGTGTTGGGCGCATCGACGGCGAGTCTGCGCGGCAGTCTACTGGCCGAGGCCGTCATCATCAGTCTGCTGGCATTCGTGGGGGCGATGGCGATGGTCTATCTGGCTCACGACTTAGGCTTGCAGAAGCTGGTGCAGGGCAGCATCCTGTTGCAAGATAACCTGTGGCTGGTAGGCGTCACCCTGCTTATCAGCATTGTGGTGGGACTGTTGGCCGGGGCCTATCCGTCGTACTACGTCACGTCCTTCCCGCCAGCCTTGGTGCTGAAAGGCTCGTTCGGTCTGTCGCCCAAAGGGCGTATTCTGCGCACCTCGCTGATCTGCCTGCAGTTCGTCGTGTCGTTCATGCTGGTCATCGGTGTGGGCGTCATGTACCTGCAGAGTTACCTCATCTTCCACACCGACTATGGCTTCGACAAGGACGAAGTGATGGTGGTGCCGACGGCTCCCGACACGCGCAATCATGCCGATGCCATCGATGCCGACCTGCGCAAGATTCCCGGCATAGAGGGAGCCAGCCTGGCCCAGAGCGTCTTGGGCAGTAGCGACCGCTATCAGACGTGGGGCAGGGGCGAAGGCGACAAGCACATGACGTTTACCTGCGTCTTCGTCGACTGGCGTTTCCTCAGCGTGATGGGCATCGACATCGTGGAGGGCCGCAATTTCCGCCAGACCGACGGCGACGTGTATATCTTCAGTGAGTCGGCCAAGAAGAAATATCCCTGGCTCGACGTCGATAAGCCCATCAACGACGAAGACATGCCCGTCGTCGGCTTCTGCGAGGACATCAAGTACACCACCTTGCGTGTGGACGACAGCCAGCAGCCCATCGCCTTCGTGGTGCCCAGCCGTGACGGTTACTTTAAGGGAGATTTCTGGCGCAACCACCTCTTAGTGCGTGTGGCCAAGGGCGTGGACAAGCGCGAGGCCAAAGAGAAAGTGCTGGACGTGGTGCTGAAATACGAACACGAAAGCAAGCCCGACATCAGCGACCTGCGCTACGTGGACGATGTGCTGGAGGAATCGTACCGTCAGGAAAGGCTCTTCACCCAGCAGATTCTGTTGTTCTCGCTGCTTGCCATCCTCATCAGTATCATCGGTGTGTTTGGCTTGACAATGTTCGAGAGCGAATACCGTCGCAAGGAGATAGGCATCCGCAAGGTGTTCGGCAGTTCTACGAAGGAAATCCTGATGATGTTCTGGAAGCGATACCTCTACATCTTGTTAGGGTGCTTCGTGGTGGCGGCTCCCATCGGCTATCTGCTGGGGCAACACTGGCTCGAAGGCTTCGCCGTCCGCACCGCCATATCGCCCTTACTGTTCGTAGTGTCTTTCCTGCTCATCACCTTGATCACTATGCTGACGGTAACTTACCAGAGCTGGAAGAACGCCACGGAGAATCCCGTGAACAGCATCAAGAATGAGTAGGCGGAGACGACTATCCAGCCTGTTCTGACAATAAAAGAGGGGAGTATCGCGTTTCTCAATAAAGTAAGAAGACATTGTATAGACCAAGAAACCTACGAGAAACAGAAAGCCTTTGCCGGCGAGAAGGTCCCTTCGATGCATCGCCGTATGGTGGGGCACGACTATCAGGAACGGCAGATGTATATGATTACGATGGTGACCGAGGACCGCCGCCCTTTGTTAGGGCAGGTCGTAGGCAGGAGCGACGGGCAGCCAGGCTCCCCAGACCTTCCGCGCACCGAGCCCACAGAGCTGGGGCGTT
Organism: uncultured Prevotella sp.; assembly: GCA_900319715.1. GTDB lineage: Bacteria > Bacteroidota > Bacteroidia > Bacteroidales > Bacteroidaceae > Prevotella. The sequence continues at coordinate 2,878 of ONPM01000035.1, read as the reverse complement.
GCGTGGAGCAGTGCTGGCATGAAATAGCCCTACGCTACCCGCAAATAGAGGTGCTGGCCTTTCAGCTGATGCCCGACCATTTCCACGGCATCCTCTTTGTGAAGGAGCGCATCGACAAGCCGCTGGGCAAGGTGCTGCTCGGCTTCAAGCAGGGCTGTAACAAGGCTTTCCGCGCCCTCGTTCCCTCTGTTGCGTCTGTTGCTGTATTACAGCAACAAACAGGACAGAAGAAAGAAGACCGCAAGCACGGCCTGCTCTTTGAGCCGAGCTACAACGACAAGCTCCTGCTGCAAAAAGACCAGCTGAAGCGCTGGAACGACTACCTGCGTGACAACCCGCGCCGACTGCTGATGAAGCGGGAGCACCCCGACCTCTTCCGCATACAGAGGGACTTGACCGTTGGAAACATGTCGTTCTCTGCCATCGGCAACCGGTTCCTCCTGCAGCGGCCGGTCTTGTTGCAGGTGCAATGCTCCCGCCGACTGACGGAGGCTGAGATACATGAGCGTGTGGCTTACTTTACGAAAGCCGCTGCAAGGGGCGCTGTGCTGGTATCGCCCTCCATCTCGCCGGGCGAGAAGGCTGTGATGCGTGCCGCCTTTGAGCAAGGCTTCCCCCTTGTCTATCTGCAGGAGAACGGCTTCACTGACCTGGCCAAGCCGGGCGGGCAGCGCATGGAGGCCTGTGCCCGAGGGCAGCTGCTCATCCTCGCGCCGTGGGAGCACCACAACGAGCGCACAACCATCAGCCGCAGCCAATGCCTCTCCCTGAACGACATGGCCCGCACTCTCTGTTCCGTATGTTGCTGTACTACAGCAACAGACTGAAACAAACAATCGCCAAACAGTGAAGAGCGGCTACGTACACAATAAAACGATGTTGCAATGCGTTTAACACATAGTAGTTAATTAAAATGAGAAAGGCTGTGATGAGAAAACTCTTCTTTGCGCTGCTGGCTGCCCTGACCTTCGCAGCCTGTAGCAGCGACCCTGTGTTTCACGGCATGACGACGAAGCAGAAGGAGGACTACGCCAAAGCCATAGCGGGCGAATACAAGGGAACCTATGTCATCATCTACAACGATGGCGGCAGCGACACCAAGGCCGTCAAGAAGGAGGGCGTGCAGATGACGGTCACTGACCTGACCATGCACTCCGTCTGTTTCCACGACTACCCTGTGAGCCTGCTCTCGAACGTGGTGGTAGACCGGGCTTTGGCTGAGGCTCTGGCCGGCGCTCCCAATGTGGACTTTCTGGTCGACTATCGCTTCTACAATCTGCAGGACACCGGCGATGTCAACTGGGGCTTTGAGCCTGCGGCCATTCCACTCACACTTCATTACGGCGGGGCTGATCATCACTTGGTGTTGAAACTAAACTCCCAGACCTATTTCCTTCTGTCGAAAGCCGATCTGGATGCGGGCAAGCCGTTTGCTAATCAGAGTGTCTTCCAGTTTGATGTCGCAGGCATTTACGAAGGCAACACCCTGTTGCAGGATTTCGATGACTCCTGGCAGGACAATGAGTTTGGGTATCTGACCTACTTCCAGCTCAACGAAGAATAATCCGAACCCAAGACAGAATCAGACAGAACCTATGTTTACGGGCTGAAACATAGATAGTTAGCCGACTGTCAGCGAATTGTCAGACAAATGTCAGGCAGATAATTCATTAGATTAAGAATCTCTTCATACCTTTGCACGAAAAAAGCAAGTATGAAGAGATTTTGTTTCAAATAACTAGTCAGAATGGTAAAAGAGTTAAGTAATATTAAATAAAGTTTGACATTGACTTGTTTCTGTGTCTTATTAGTGTACAGCGGAAAAAAAGCATGGACAGAATAGCATTTGAACAGCAAGCCCGCACGTGGCGGCAGAAGGCTCTCAGCATTTGCATCGGCTACGGAGCGGGCAAAGACGAAGCAGAAGACATCGCCCAGGATGTGATGCTCCGCCTGTGGCAAATGCACGACGAACTGGAGCAATATCGCACGATAGAGGCCATTGTTGCTCTGATGGCGAGGCACATGCTGAGAAACCATCGGCGACGAAAACCCTCAGAGACATTGGACGAGACCATGATCATCAGTCTGAATACCAGTCCACTCGAAGAGTTGGAGATGAAAGAAGACGATGTCTGGCTGACTAAGAGACTCCAGCAACTGCCCACCACCCAGCGTACCTTATTATATATGCGACAAGTGGAACGGCGAAGTCACGAGGAGATAGCCCAGTTGTTGGGCATCGAAACCACATCGGTAAGCACCCTATTGGCAAGGGCACGACGAACATTATTAGAGGACATCAAACGGAGGAACAAACGATGATAAAGTACACAAAGGAATATATCGCAAAGTTGCTGGACAAGTATATGGACGGCACTTCGACGCTGGATGAAGAAGACATTCTTGCTCATTATTTCCACAGCGGGAATGTACCCGAAGAGTGGGAGGACTATCGGCAACTCTTTAGCGAGATAGAGGCGATGCAACCAAAGCGGCAAAAGAGAAGATGGGCTTTCTGGGGTGTAGCTGCAGCAGCGAGTGTCGCAGGCTTGCTTTATATGGCAGTACCATCTGAACAAGTCGACCTGCAACCTGACAACGCTGCTCTCACGGCTAAGACAGACACAGCAAGGGCAATACAGCCGAGAGAGACAGAAATGGATCGAAAGACCGATTCTGTAGAAATCATACGTGATGAGCCTCGTCCTATGCAGTCCAGGAAACGCCGTCTGCGTAAGACAGAACCCACCATCAACGACTATGCCAAGACATACAATCTGATGGCTGAGGCAGCAAAAGGACAGCAAGAGGCTGAAGAGCAGATCACACAATGTCGGCAAGAACTCACAGAGGCACGATTATTGTCTCTCGGGTA
>ONPM01000078.1 GCA_900319715.1 uncultured Prevotella sp. | reverse complement strand
TTCTTCATCATCATCATTGTATTGAGTAATATGCACGTAAGAATGCTGCAAAGTTACGAATAAATTCCGAAACGGACAAACTTTTCAAGGACTATTTTCGTTTTATTCTAGCCACAAAGGAAGCGTACATCACTCCCCATTGTGATGGGAGACGTGTGATGTAGCCCCCAAAGTGAGTGGGTCTACACGGAAATGTAAGATGTAAGTTGTAAGTAAGACAAAGCCCATACAACAAAGGAACCCTTCCGTTATAACACAGAAGAGTCCCTTCATTATATTCGTTATATTGTCATCGCTTCATGATGATGTTAGCGGTGGCGGTGATGTCGGCTTCGGTGAAACTGCCGTCAGCGTTTGCATCGGCATTTTTCAGGTTGAACGATACTGAGGGATGCCCGGCCTTGGCATTGACGAGTTCCACGATGTCGGCAGCGTCCACTACGCCGTCATTGTTTGCATCTCCTAACAGAACCGGGGTGTCATCTGCTGTGATGGTCAGCGTGCCCTTCACATAACTCATGCTGTAGTTTTGGGCGGCAGCACCGCTGACGATGATGTCGTAAGTGCCAGGTTCTGAGGCCGAGGTAGCACTACAACTGAATGACGGCTGAGTGGTCAGCACGCTGGATGTCTCGCTGTTCTTAAAGCCTGAATAGGTCGCTTCAAAAGTTGGGAGAGCCTGCCCTTGCTTGATAATATAGTTCTTGGCTGTTACAGTCAGCGGAGCCTTGTTGATTGTTAGCGTCCCGTTGACATAACTATCATATTTGTTTGTGACACTGCCTTTGGAAACAGTTATCGTATAGGTGCCGACTGGAGAAGCGGCAGTAGCACTGCACGAAATTGACGGAGTGCCGCTGAGGGCTGCTCCTGTGGAGATATAACCGTAAATTGGCAATGCATCCACTTACAACTTACATCTTACAACTTACATTTACTCATATATAGAATAAGAAAGTTTAATATATATATAATATATATATTATATATATATTAATATAATAATATATTAATATATGTAATAATTTTCCTCCCTATCTGTGACCTCGTGTAAGTGCATGCATAGGCAAATCGATTTTACTTACATGTAAGTTGTAAGTTGTAAGTTTGTAAGTGATCATGTTGGTGATGCCTGTTTACACAGTCGCTGATGCCTGTTATACCCCCATAACAGGCATTACTTACCGTCGCAGAAGGCATCGCTTACCGTCATGCAAGGCATCAGAACGAGTGTTAGAAGGCATCGTTACAAACGAGCCTCTTATTTTGCAAAGTCTGGATGGCAAAGTGCCGCATCCACCGTCGAGATTCATAAGATAGACAGCCTGCTCCGGCTGCAAAGGTAAGCAATTTAGTTCAGAACAGAGGGAATAAGTACGATCAATTTACCATATCTCGTTGATATGAGTCAAAAAAAGGTGCGCTGTTTGCGAACACAACACATAAAACACTTGAATATTAATAGAACACACGTACCTTTGCACCGCAATTCAATATAAAGAAAACAATTATGAAAAAGATGATGATGCTGGCCGCTATGATGGTGGCTACAATTACAGCAAGCGCTCAGTTTGAGCCAGGAACAATCTCTATCCAGCCGAAGGTTGGTGGTGTTATCAGCAAGGTGAGCAATATGCCAAAGGTCAATTTTGACTTCAGCGATCTGGGAGGTTATAATTACGATATTGACAAGTCGTTCTATGGCGGTGCGCTGATTGGTGCAGAATTCGAGTATCAGATCACGAACCAGTTCAGCGCTGCTGCTGGTCTGAACTACTCTATGCAGGGTTGCCAGTGGGAGGATTTTGAACTCAGAAATGGCAGTAACTCATCAAAGGTGAAGGATCTGCAGATAGAACTCGGCTATCTGAACCTGCCCGTCGTGGCCAATTTCTATCTGTTCAAAGGCTTCGCCATCAAGACGGGTGTCCAGTTTGGTTTCCTGCTGAGCGCAAAGTGCAAGGCTACCAATGAACTCAAACTTGACGGTGTGAACAGCACCAGAGACTACAGCGTGGATATCAAGGACAACTATAACAAACTTGACATTTCCATTCCCATCGGTGCTTCCTATCAGGTTCCCACAGTGCCCATCTACATCGATGCCCGCTACAACCTTGGTCTGACCAAACTTCAGAAGGAACTGTCTGCTGGCGAGGAGGCCAACAAGAACCAGGTATTCCAACTGACTGTTGGTTACAAGTTCGCTCTCTAATATCCAAAAGAGTATAAAAAAAAACGACAGGAGCGAGACCGTCTGGCCTCGCTCCTATTGTTGTATCAGTCACTCATCAGGCAGGAAGAGCGGATCCTCGGGCATCACCATGACGGGCTCGGTCTCTGAGGCCTTGAGGATATTCTCCGGCACATACTTCTTGTTCACCACCAGGCGGAACATGAACTCACGGAACCAGCGGTCTGTCATGATGAGACAGCCCTGCTGCCCCCATGAGGCGCCCCAAGAGTTCTCCACCTTCCACTTGCTCACCTTCCCCTTCTCGTCTATGTCGACGGCCGTGAGGGTCATAGCGTGTGTAGAGCCGCTGTCGAAGGTCGAGATGCGCTGGGCCTTGTCCATGCCGAAGGTGGTGCCGAAGAGCGACTGGTAGTCGAAATTCTCAGTATCGGCATAGCCACGCTTGCGGTCCAGGAACTTGCCCACGTCGTAACTGCTATACAACTTGCGTCCGTCCTTCAGCGAGGCAATCGCCATCTGCTCGATGTCGTCCATCGGCAGGTTGACGTATTTCCAGTTGTGGCCGTCGTAGGTGTGGCGGTCGTATTCTACCTCGTAGGTCTTGTAATAAGGGCGTCGCGGATCGTTCATCGCCATGATGAATGTGCCGTTGATGGGGCCTCCCACCACTTCCTGATAGAACGACTGCGGGGTGTACTCCTTGGCAGGGCCGACAGCCTTGCCGCCCTTCGTCTTAAAGGCATAGGTGAACTTCTGAGGCGGTTCGCCGATAGTCAGCGTGATCATCTTGTAGATCTGGGCGAGCATCCTGACCTTGGCCTTGTCGATGCTTGCCTGCTTGCGGTCCTTCTGGGCCATATCGCGGAGTTGAAGGCCATACTCACGGAGTTTCGAAGCAATCAGCGAGCGCATCTTCGAGGTATTGTCGCTGCTGAAACTCTCCGGCATCACCTCGGCAGGCACCAGTCCGTACTTCTCGGCCAGGTCGCTGACGCCACAGAAGGTGCCACCGTCGCCAATGGGACTCTTGAAGAAGAACTGCACGCGAGGGTCGTCGATGGGCTTCTTGCCCGTATCCACACACCCCTGCAGCATGAGATTGGCCTTCTCCAACTGATCCCAGACAAAGAGATAAGCCTGCGAGAACTCCAACTGAATGGAGTCGCCGTGCTGACGGGTGTAATTAGAACGCAGCACATTGAGCCCGCTGAACATCCAGCAGCGTCCTGACGACTGCTGGTCTGTGATCGACTGCTGCTTGGTCTCGACGGAGAAATAGGTGTCGAGGGCTCCCGCATTCTGACGGTTCGCAGCCAGAGCATCAATGCTGTTGGCGGCCACGGCATTGACCAGCGCACGGTTCAGCGGCTCTGCCTTCATCTCCTTCTGGATGTCACGCAGCATTTCCTGGGAGATTCCGCCTAGTTTCGTCTGTGCATGAACGGACATCAGTCCGCCTGCAAGACACAGGGTCATAACAAGTATTTTCTTCATAACTTACTTTAAAATTTATAATGTGGGAGCAAAGTTAAGCATTTTTTTTCGTTTATCTGAATTATTTTATGTAATTTTGCAATCATTATGGCAAAAGAACAATCAAGCGTCAAGGAAAAACAGCGGACAGGCCTCAAAGAGCCCCGCCGCTATAAGGTGACCATCTACAACGACGACTTCACCACGATGGAGTTTGTGGTGAAGATTCTCAAGGTGGTGTTTTTCAAGTCTGAGGCAGAGGCAGAGGCGCTGATGCTGCAGGTACACCACTCCGACAAGGCTGTTGTCGGCATCTATAGTTACGACATCGCCGTGTCGAAGGTGAACAAGGCGACTCAGATGGCCCGCCACGAGGGGTTCCCCCTGCGACTGACCTGCGAACCAGAAGAATAGAAGCACTATGGAGATATATTATACCCAAAAGGTCAACGAGGCCTTCGAAGAGATGCACGAAGTGTGCAAACGATACAGGCACGAGTTTGTGATGCCAGAGCACTTCATCCAGGCTCTGCTCAAGCAGTATGAGTTTAACATGACGCTCATCGACTGCAATGTGGACCTGAACATCGTGAACCGCAGTCTGAAGGACTTTTTTGAGAAGACGGAGCAGGTGCCCGCCGAGGTGGGAGAATACACGATCGGCACCAGCCAGCAACTGAGCGAAGCCCTGACCACGGCGGTGAAGATAGTCCAGAACTCCAGCGCACAATTCATATACGTCCCCCACATCGTAAAGGGCATTCTCGAACTGAAGGAGTCGTATGCCGCCTACCTGCTGAAAGACCTTCTAGGCGAATGGCAGCAGGACTTCATGAGCGAACTCGTGGCCCGCTATGCCGACGACCACGACCAGGCAAGCATCGACGATGACGAAGCGTATGCAGAAACAGACGAGGAGAAGGAGCCCTGGCGAAAACTCGTCACCTGCCTCAATGACACTTGGGAAGACCACAACCCACTCGTAGGCCGCAAGAAAGAACTGGAACGTACCATCCAGGTGCTCTGCCGGAAGGAGAAGAACAATCCGCTGCATATCGGAGAACCAGGCGTCGGCAAGACCGCACTTGTCTACGGCTTGGCCCAGTTCATCAGCACTACCGTATGGAATATCCCTGAACGGCTGAAAGGCAGTAAGATCTACCAACTCGACATCGGCACATTGCTGGCAGGCACGCAGTTCCGCGGCGACTTCGAGAAACGCATCAAGGAGGTGATGGACGGCATCATGCGGGAGTCGAACAGGAACATCGTCTATATCGACGAGATCCACAACCTTGTCGGAGCCGGTGCCACGGGTGAAGGATCGATGGATGCCTCGAACATGCTCAAGCCCTATCTGGAGTCGGGCAAGATACGATTCATCGGATCGACAACCTACGATGAGTACAACCGCCACTTCTCCAAATCGAAAGGGCTCGTGAGACGCTTCCAGCAGATTGACATTGCAGAACCAACGGCCGAAGAGGCCCTGGAGATCCTGAAACGACTGAAAAAGAACTACGAGAAGTTTCATGGTGTCTACTATGCCGACAAGGCCCTCGAGTTTGCCGTCACAGCCAGCGACAAATTCATCAACGAGCGCTTCCTGCCCGACAAGGCCATCGACCTGATAGACGAGGCAGGTGCCTATCGAGAGATGAACCCCATCAGGGGACAGAAGCGGCAAACGGTGGACAAGGCCCTGATAGCAGACATCCTCTCCAAAGTATGCAAGGTGGACGCCATGGCTATGAAAGAAGATGACAATGACGCACTGGAAACGCTCTACGAGCGCATCAGCAGCAAGATCTACGGACAAGACGAAGCCGTGCGCCAGGTGGTCGAGGCCGTACAGATGTCGAAGGCAGGCCTGCTCGATGACAACAAGCCGCTCGCCTCGCTGCTCTTCGTTGGTCCGACGGGTGTTGGAAAGACGGAGGTAGCCCGCGTACTGGCCAAGGAATTGGGCATCGAACTGGTCCGTTTCGACATGAGCGAATACACAGAGAAGCACACCGTAGCCAAACTCATCGGCTCGCCTGCCGGCTACGTCGGCTATGAAGACGGCGGGCTGCTGACAGACGCTATCCGCAAGACACCCAACTGCGTACTGCTGCTCGACGAGATCGAAAAAGCCCATCAGGACATCTACAATATTCTTTTACAAGTCATGGACTATGCCAAACTGACGGACAACAAGGGCCGTAAGGCAGACTTCCGTCATGTGATACTCATCATGACCTCGAACGCCGGCGCCCAATATGCGGCTCAGGCCAGCATCGGATTCCAGGGCAGCGTATCGCGGGGCGAGGCCATGCTGAAACAGGTAAAGAAGACCTTCAAACCAGAGTTTATCAACCGCCTGAGCGGGACTGTGGTGTTCAACGATATGGACAAGACCATGGCCACCCTTATCCTGCGTAAGAAACTTGGCGAACTGCAGGAGAAACTGACCGCCAAGCAAGTGCAGATGACCCTTACCGACGAGGCCTTCGACTATCTGCTGAAAGAAGGATTCACCCAGGAATACGGAGCCCGCGAGATGGACCGCGTCATCACGGGCAAACTCAAGCCCCTCCTGATGCGAGAGATTCTTTTCGGCAGCCTGAAGAAAGGAGGCTCCGCCATAGTGGAGTTAAAGGATGGTTTATCAATTAGATAAAGAACTCTGGTTTCCTGATCCGCATCACGGAGACGAAGACGGCTGTATAGCCGTAGGCGGCGACCTGAGCGTAGACCGCCTGCTCCTCGCCTACTCTAACGGCATCTTCCCGTGGTTTGCCTTCCGCTATTCACAGATCGAGTGGTTCTGTCCGATGCAGCGCTTTGTCATCTTTCCTGAAGAAATCCATATCTCCCACTCCATGCGTCAGTTGATAAACAAAGGGAAATACCGCGTTGCCATCGGTGAGGCCTTTGACGAAGTCATCAATACCTGTAGTGAACTACGCGTCGACGAAGAATATGCCTGGCTCGGACCAGAGATGATAGAAGCGTATAAGGAACTGCACCGTCAGGGCTTCGCCACCAGTGTCGCCGTATGGGAAACTCTTGAGGAACCGGAGCCGGTCGTTCATGGGGAGTCTGTCGCAGAGAAGTTTGTAGGCGGTCTCTACGGTGTCACCATAGGCAACGCCTTTTTCGGCGAGAGCATGTGCTCACTGGTGCCCAATGCCTCGAAACTGGCCCTGATTCATCTGGCCCAGACCATGCAGAAAAGCGGCGGACGGATCATCGACTGCCAATTTGAAACCGCCCACCTCAAGTCGATGGGCGGGCGGTTTATCTCTTACGACGACTATATGAAGATTATTTCTTCTTCGACGACACTCTGAAGGTCTTGGTTGTCGTGATGGGCGCCTTCTGAGTGGTCGTCTTCTGAGAGGTCGAACCCTTTGACTTATAATACTTCAACGCTTCTGGCATCCAGCCCTGAATCTGACGGATGCGGGTCTCGTCAGAAGGGTGATCGCTGAGGAATTCAGAAGGCTTGTTTGTACTTTGGGCTGCCATGCGCTGCCAGAAGGTGACGGCGGTCTGAGGGTCATATCCTGCCATCGCCGCAAAGATCAGACCCATGTGGTCGGCCTCACTCTCATGATTACGCGAATAACTTAAGTTCTTGAAATTAAATCCGTTAGCGACTACAGCGCCTATCAGTGAGGTGGTGTTGGTACCAACGCCTAAGGCACCGGCAAGCCCAGCACCAATCTGCAACATCTGCTGCTGCTTGATCTGCGTGCTCATCTGTTCGGCCGAGTGACGGGCCACGGCATGGGCTATCTCGTGACCAAGCACAATAGCCAACGAGGCCTCATCCTGAGTGACAGGCAGAATACCCTCATAGACCACAATCAGTCCGCCGGGCATACACCACGCATTCACCTGCTTGTCCTGAACCAGATTGAACGTCCAGTTGAAATTGGCAATCTCAGAAGCCAAGCCGTTGGCATTCATATAACTGGTGACTGCATTGGCAAGATTCTGCCCAACCCGCTTTACCATGGCCGTATTAGCGGCATTAGTCGACAGTTTGGCAGACTTCATAAACTCCTGATACTGCTGGTTAGCCAGGCCTAAGACCTGCCCATCCTCCACCATCAGACTCTGTGTACGTCCCGTGATGGGAACTGTGTGAGACGTGCCGCAACCAACCAGTACAGCAGACACCACGAAGAAAAGAACGACCTTTAGAATTCTCATACGCTTAATATTTGTAGGTTCTGAGTGCAAAGATAGTACAAAATTTCGATTAAGCGAAGAGATTACGATATTTTTTGCATTCTTGAGCGTGAGAAAGTTATCTGAATCGAATGAAAAACCCAATAAAACAGGATTTATCTGAGAATAAAAAGAGAGACATCCCTCACGGAATGCCCCCCTGAAACTACTAAAAACTAAAAACCATTCTTTCTACTTGTTCAGACCACGGTTGTTAAGGGTGGTGTTGAGCAGTCTAAGGTAAGTACGCATCTGATCCTCGTTAAGAACATAGCGCATCCACTTCACATCGTTGTCGATGGCGTGGTCTACCATGGCCTTGCGGTCATTCTTACCATACTCTGCTGCGAACTTCAACTCCGAAGCAAACGTGTGGTGAATATCTGCTACAGCCTCCTTCTGGTCATCTGCCAGGTTCAGTGCCTTGGAGAGCTTGTTCATATTGATGTTCAAATCATAAGCCCCCATGTTTTCTACGTTGGCTGCGTTCTCACCTTCTGCAAATGCTGTTGTCATACTCAACATTGCTACCATTGTCAAAATCATCTTTTTCATCTTTTTACCCTTTCTTTTTTACTCAGAGCGGTGTGTTAGGCCGCTCCTACTATTAATAATGTTATCCTGATACAGAGCCTTTTTGGCTTTCGCCGCTTTCCCGTTTAACGGGGTATGCTCAAATATCCTAAATGTCTTTTGACGGTGCAAAGGTACGGCGATATTTTGGACTACGCAAGCGTTTACATCGAATTGTGTGCGATAACAGCCCTTTTGTTGACGCAAGTCAAATAATGCGGCGGATAACGAAAAATTCATATTTTCGCCGTAATTTGATGCTTATTTCAGGGAAAATGCGTACCTTTGCAGCGCATTATATAGAATAAGGTATAAGAATGGATAAACCACAAAACAGATTCCTCTCTGTCGTGTATGAACTATACACTGTAAACGAAGGAGAGAAGACCCTGGAAGAGCAGACGGGCACAGAACGCCCCTTCGAGTTTATTACCGGATACGGCATCGCCCTCGACGCCTTTGAGAAAAATCTCATCAGGCAGGAGAAAGGGGCAGAGTTTGACTTTACCCTTCAACCCGGCGAGGCTTTTGGAGAATATATTCCTGAAGGCGTCCACAAACTGGAACGTGACATCTTCACTATCAACGGAAAGTTCGACAGCGAGCATATCTTCGAAGGAGCCATTATCACGATGAACGATACCGAAGACCATCAGTTCATGGCCAAGGTGGTGAAAATCGAAGACGACGGCGTCACTATCGACACCAACCACCCCTTTGCAGGCAAGACCCTGAACTTCAAAGGGCGTATGATTGAAAACAGAGAGGCTTCCGAAGAAGAAATCCAGAAACTCATCAAGATGCTGACTGGCGGCTGTCAGGGTTGCGGTCATCACGGAAACAACTGTGGTGAGGGTTGCGATGAAGGTTGTGGAGGTTGTGGACACTGCCATTGATAGTCGACGAGGTAAAAAAGGTGAAAAAGGTGAAAAGATGAATACATTTGGAAATATCTTCAGACTGACGACCTTCGGCGAGAGCCATGGTGAAGCAATTGGAGGGGTCGTCGATGGCATGCCGCCAGGTATTGACATCGACATGGCTTTTATTCAGCAGGAACTGAACCGCCGCCGGCCTGGGCAAAGCCATATCACCACTTCAAGACAAGAAGCAGACCAGGTGGAACTGCTTAGCGGTATCTTTGAAGGGAAATCGACAGGTTGTCCGATTGGATTCATCGTCAGGAACCAGAACCAGCACTCGCAGGACTATGAGAACATGCGCAGTCTGTTTCGTCCTTCCCATGCAGACTACACATATTATCATAAGTACGGTATCCGTGACCATCGTGGAGGCGGGCGTTCATCGGCTCGTATAACTATCAGCCGCTGCGTTGGAGGGGCACTGGCCAAATTGGTACTCCAGAAGAAAGGCATCACCGTTCAGGCCTATACTTCACAAGTAGGCCATATCACCCTTGAACGCGACTACCATCTCTACGATCTCTCACAGACGGAAACGAATGCCGTACGCTGTCCTGATCCACAAAAAGCCGCAGAGATGGAGGCACTCATAGAACAGGTAAAGGCCGAAGGCGACACCATCGGCGGTATCATCACCTGCGTCATCAAAGGCTGCCCAGCAGGAGTAGGCGAACCCGAGTTTGACAAACTTCATGCTGCCTTAGGTGCTGCGATGCTGAGTATAAATGCCGTCAAAGGTTTCGAATATGGTGAGGGATTTGATGGAGTTACGGCCAGAGGATCTGAGCAGAACGACATCTTCATTCCTGCTTCAGATGACACCTCTATCACCTCCCACCTCTCAACCAAGACCAACCATAGTGGCGGCATCCAAGGTGGAATCTCTAACGGCCAGGATATTTTTTTCCGTGTGGCCTTTAAGCCTGTTGCAACAATTTTGCAGGAACAGCAGACCATTGACCTTGAAGGAAATCCCACCACTTTCACTGCCCGGGGACGACATGATCCATGTGTTTTACCAAGAGCGGTTCCGGTGGTCGAATCGATGGCTTCAATGACCATTTTAGACCATATTTTACTCAAAAACTCTGCTATTTTATAGAATAATGCATGTTTTATGCAAAAAAAAATAAAAAAGTTTTGGAGTATTCAGAAACTTTCTGTAAATTTGCAACTGCATTCCAGGGTTTGTGAAAATCCTTAAATGCTTTAGTTAAGTCTAGTTTAGTTTTTGTGTTGGTTGAGGGCTGCCAATTGGCAGCCCTCAAATTTTTAATAAAGACTTCAAAAAAAGGACTGCCGATGACAGCAGCCCCCCATTTTTTAAATCGTTCCTATAATTTCCTGTACCGATTGGCAGCCATGAGCATTAAGCCAGTCGTCAACGCCGTCGCGTACCTTAATAGATATAGCCGGATCAAGGAAGTTGGCCGTGCCAATCTCTATGGCCGTCGCACCAGCCATCATAAACTCAATAGCGTCCTTTGCAGAACAGATGCCACCTAAGCCAATAACAGGAATCTTAACAGCCTTTGCCACCTGCCACACCATCCTCAATGCCACAGGCTTCACGGCAGGACCGCTCAATCCCCCCGTACTGATACTCAACAGCGGTTTACGTTTCTCGATATCAATAGCCATTCCCATCAAGGTATTAATGAGCGACACACAGTCTGCGCCCTCTGCCTCAACGGCACGGGCAATCTCAGCAATATCCGTCACATTCGGCGAGAGTTTCACAATCAACGTCTTATGATAAGCCTTCCTGACGGCCTTCACCACACTCGAAGCCCCAGCACAGGTAACGCCAAAAGCCATTCCACCGTCCTTCACATTGGGGCAGGAGATATTCAACTCGATGGCAGGAATCTTCTCTAACGAATCTATTCGGGCTGCACACTCAGCATAGTCCTCTGGCGACGAACCGCTGACATTGACTATCATATTCGTGTCGATATCCTTGATCTGCGGATAGATATGCTCGCAGAAATAGTCCACGCCCTTGTTCTGAAGGCCCACACAATTAAGCATACCGCTGGCAGTCTCAGCCATTCGGGGATAGTCGTTTCCTTCTCGAGGCTTGAGCGTCGTACCCTTCACGATGATGCCCCCGATACCATCGAGCGGCATCAGGTCGGCAAACTCCAGGCCGTAGCCAAAGGTGCCTGAAGCCGTCATCACAGGGTTCTTCAGCCACAGGTCTCCTATCTTAACTTCTAAATTAGCCATAAAATTCTCATATTCTCATTCACAAAGCGGAAATTCTCAAATTCTCAAATTCTTGATCACTCCCAAAGCAACTTCCTGACATTAAATACCGGTCCATCCTTACAGACACACAGGTTTCCTTCCGTCGTTTTTTCCACACAACAGAGACAGGCCCCCAGTCCGCAGGCCATCAGATTCTCGAGCGATGCTTCGCACTCAATGCCTTTCTCTTTGGCGAAACGCGCCACAGCCTTCATCATCGGCGTAGGACCACAAGTGGAGATACGGTCAAACTGTTCACTTAAGAGGATGCTGTGATTGGTCACAAAACCCTTCTCGCCCTCGCTGCCGTCTTCTGTGGTCACTAACACGCGCCCGTACCTTTTAAATATATCTAAGAGCAACAAATCCTTTGCCGTACGGGCACCAAGCAGGAAAGTGGGTTCAATACCCTTGTCCCGCATCTCGGCTCCCATATAGAGCAAGGGCGCAACCCCCACTCCACCGCCAATTAGCAGCACTTTCTCGCCCTGTTTCGCTGCGGTAAAGCCATTTCCGAGGGGCAGCAGACAATTCAACGTGTCGCCAGCCTTCAACTCTGCCAGTTGGCGTGTTCCATCGCCGATGGTAGCCACCAGCAACCACAATTCATTCTTCTCACGATCCACAAAATCAATGGAAATAGGCCGACGCAAGAACGTGCTGGGCGAACCGTCCACTCGCACTTCCACAAACTGTCCAGGCACCATCTCCGGCAACGGCTTCCCGTCGGTAAGCCTGATCAGCACATACCGCTCGTGAATCCTCTCAACCGACTTCACGGTTAAATCTAATAAGTATTTCTTCATAATCGGTGCAAAGGTACGATTAAGTGAGCAAAATGCCAAAGGAAAAAACGTTTTTCTTTGGATTTTAGAATAAGAAGCATTCGCCAAGAAGAATCTTTGGTACTCACTCTCTATATTCGAGGTGAATATCACCTGACCTATGGCATCGCGAATCTTCCGCTTCTGGAGATAGACCTCACCGCGTGTCTATTTCTTTTCGGGTACAAAAGTCTCCCAAGTCTGGTCATCATAAAATACTCTGATCTCCTTCACACGACGTTGCACTCTGTCAATAACTTTTACCGACATTTGTTCCATTTCCGGTCGTGTATTTCTTACACTATTAAAAGGAAGTGGTGTCTGAACGACCTGTTGTGGGGTAGGAGAAGGAGTCTGATCAAAATTCAGCATCGGATTTTGATTGACTGTACCACCATTCACATTGTTTTCATCAGCAGGGAACAGACTGTCAGCAGGAGCAGAAGTGGTAACATACATCTCACCAAGGCCAAACATCAGCCAGTCGGTACTGATGTTAGGAATTTTCTTTTTGATGGCTTCCACCACACTCAGGGTGGGGCGGGTACGTTCATTATAGATGCTGCTCAGGGTGGCAGGGGCCAGTCCGATGAAGTCAGCGAATACCTGCTGAGTCATGTGCTGAGACTCCATGATTTGTCGAATTCTATCCTTCATATTTCTTATTAGTTACAAATAAGGGCATTTTGCCGGTGATTTCTTTCAGTTTACAAAGGTAAAGCAAAATATTGAATTACACAAGAAACTAAGAAAGAATTTAGATTTTTAAACTTTTGATTTATTGTTTCAGCTTCACAATCACAAATCAAAATTTACATCAACAAATCATTACAAACTCTTTATAGAGGATATTATATGTAAACAACTGGTTATAAATAAGGTATTTACGATATACATATCGAAAACAGCCCTATATGCAACTCTTGATGGTGCTAGGTATATAGAAATATTGAATCTTTTTGGCATAATATAACATAACTAACTGAGTTTTAGTCTATTAACAATTATAAAATGCCCGTGTATATTTATAGATATTAATTGTCAAACCAAAAGTTTTGCCTTTGCATATTTAAATATTAAACTTTAAATATTGTTATATTGGCATGTATTCACGTTTTTAAATTGTATATCCGAAGCATTGTTTGTTCTGATTTTCGAATCCAAATGCAGAAAATCAAATCTTAAAGAAAGTGAATGCCGAATCACGGCAAGCGTATTTTTCGAAAATTCTTCATTTCTCGCGTATTCTGGACAACGGGAGGAAATTCTGGAAATACGCGAGTTTTGAGGGCTTACAAATCATCAGAAACCCCTGATATATGGGCATTTGAGCCTAAAAAAGCACTCGCGAAAAGTGCCATTTTAGGAAATTCTAGAAAAAAAAGAGGGGATTTTTAGTGCAAAATGTAAAAAATCAGTTCCTTCATTAACTCTCCAGGACCCGTATTTGGGTTGTCCAAGCCCTTACTTTTGGCATCTATTTCACGTATCTTGGAAATTATCTGCATCACTTTCATTCCAGAGTAATTTCGCATACCCGTCATGTAGTCCTTGGCAGCCCACGGATTTCTCAATTCGAGCCATTCTGCAACCGCTTCCTGACTCTTCGGATTTGGCGAATAAAATGCGATCATCAGATTTTGGAAGTAATTAAAGAGCAACGGGAGAAAAGAGTAGATACTACCCGCCTTCGGATTTTCGTCAAAATATTTGATGATCTGATTTGCCTTGAACACATTGCGGTTGACGATAGCATCACGAAGTTCGAAACCGTTGAACTCCTTGCTCACTCCTATCTGATCCTCCACCACCTGGGGCGTCACTCTCCTATCCTGCTCCGGCAATGACAGCACCACCTTATCCAGTTCACTCGTCAGACGACTCAAGTCTGCTCCGATGTTATCGGCAATCATCTGTGTGGACTTC
Organism: uncultured Prevotella sp.; assembly: GCA_900319715.1. Classification (GTDB taxonomy): domain Bacteria; phylum Bacteroidota; class Bacteroidia; order Bacteroidales; family Bacteroidaceae; genus Prevotella. Next base: position 6,094 of record ONPM01000078.1, on the reverse strand, counting down.
GTATCGATGCTCACCTGTCGCGAAGAGAGATAGTTCTCGATGAACGCAGGCAGATCCCTGTCGCGCAGTTTTTTGCTCTCAAAAAGTACGCCAGCCGACTGGATACTTCTCACATATTCCTTCTTCCGCCCGTCGATTGTACCATTCTTGTGGCACATCACCAGCACCGTAGAAGGCATCGGCTGCTTGAAATAACGCTCCAAAGGCTCCGTGTTCTTCACATTTTGCGCCTCTTTGACGATAATTACCTGCCGTTCTGCCATCATCGGATAACGACGGGCTGCATCAGCAATCTGCGAGGCATTCACATCAGAACCGAAAAGGATGGTCTGATTGAAATCACGTTCCTCTGGCTGTAGCACATGCTCGGCGATATAGTCGGCTATACGGTCGATATAGTAGGGCTCATCACCCATCAGATAGTAGACGGGGACATATTTTCCCGCCTTCAAATCGGCCATAATCGAGTCGAAACTGACATTTTTTGCCTCAGCCATTGCGTTATTTCGATTATTATTTGTACTTTTGCGGGGACAAAGTTACAAAAATGTTTCGATTAAACCTACCTCCATACCCAATAAAAATACAAGAGAAGGGTGAAAAACGTCAGATTTTCGATTTCCTGCGTCGAAAATGGGTGGCGCTGACACCTGAGGAATGGGTGCGCCAACATTTCACCCACTATCTTACTGAGCACAAGGGTTACCCGAAGACACTACTCGCCAACGAGGTAGAACTACGCATCGGCGAGAAACATCTCCGCTGCGACACCTTATTATATAATAAAGAACTGCGGCCTAGGATGATCATCGAATACAAAGCCCCAACCATACAAATACAGCAGAAGACCTTCGACCAGATTTCGGTCTACAATCTTCTGCTGAAAGTGGATTACCTCGTAGTCAGCAACGGTCTACAACACTATTGTTGCAAGATGGATTATGAAGGCCATTCTTACCAATTCCTGGAGGATATTCCGAACTATGAAAGTATCTGACAAAATTACTCCATATCGTCAGCGTCAGTCACCTTCTTTGAGGTAGCCGTCTTACGGATAGAGCGCTTACGAGGTTTCTTCTCCTCACCTGTCACCTTGTCGATCTTCACACCTGCCAGTTCCGGACTTCTTGTGCATCTTGATGTCGAGTTGACGCTGGGGCGGAATCTTGTTGAAGCAACCGCCACAGGCATCACGCTGCACATAGACGATACCCAGACCGTTGCGGGCATTCTTACGGATGCGCTTGAACGAGGTGAGCAGACGGTTCTCGATCTTCGACTCCAAGTCCTTCACCTTTTCTTTCAGTTTATCTTCCTCAGCACGAGTCTCGGTGACAATCTCCTCCAACTCGCCTTTCTTCACCTCCAGGTCACTTTGGCGCTCTTGAATCAGAGCCTCACTATTTGCCAGTTCCTCCTGTTTCTCAGCGATACGGTTGTTAGCCTCGCGGATCTTTTTGTTGCAGAGATCGATTTCCAAAGTCTGGAACTCAATCTCCTTGCTCAGCATATCATACTCGCGATTATTCTTCACCTCGTTCAACTGCTCCTTATAGCGCTCCACGCTGGCCTTGGCTTCATTTATCTCACCATTCTTCAACGTGATGGCGCGCTGGAATTCACCAATCTCATTTTTAATCTTTTCCACACGAGTGGTCAGACCTTCGATCTCGTCTTCCAGGTCCTGTACTTCCAGAGGCAACTCACCCCTCAACGCACGTTTCTCATCAATCGACGAGAGGGCGGTCTGAAGTTGATAAAGAGTCTTCAGTTTCTCTTCTACTGACAAATCTGTCGGATCCTTTTTTGCCATAATTCTTTACATTTTTAAGAAATTTCGTTATATCGTTATTGCGTTCTATCGTTATAAATATAAAATCGGGTTTGTGCAGGTCTCTGCCATCTCTGTCTTCACGCCAGGACAATTCTGACGGATAATCTCCTCGAAGATTTCTGCCGTATACTGCTCGCTCTGATAGTGCCCGATCACACAGATCTGTATCTGCTGCTCATAGCCGAAATACTGATGATAGTGCATCTCACCAGTAATAAACGCGTCGGCACCTGCTTTCAGAGCCTCGTCGAGCAGGAAGTCTCCTGCCCCACCACAGAGCGCCACTTTTCTAATGGGTCGCCGCAGCAGTTCGTTACACATGGCACATTCTACCCCGAAGATCTTCTTGACAGCGATGACGAAGTCATCAGAAGCCATTGCTTCCGGCAGTTCACCAATGACACCACTCCCCGCCTCTATCCCATCGACAGTCTTGCTGGCAAAGAAACCAGCATTCTGAAGCCCCAGTTTCTGGGCAATGCGATAGTTCACGCCCCCTTGGGCATTGTCCATATTCGTATGCATCGAAATGACACAAATACCCTCACGGATAGCCTTCATCACCGTCCGCTGTACGTCCGTCAGGTCGCTGATGGTCTTCAGCCCCCGGAACAACAACGGATGATGGCTGACAATCAGGTTGCAGCCCTTCCGTATGGCTTCGTCGACGATTTTCTCCGTGACGTCCAGACACAATAATGCCCCTGAAACCTCCGTCTCTGTCAGTCCAACTTGCAGGCCAGCATTATCCCAACTTTCCTGCAAGGGCAGAGGCGCGAAACGTTCAAGGGCGCTCAGCACTTCTTTTATTTTCACGCTGCAAAGGTACGAAGAAAAAGTGAAATAGCCTGTATTTTTAAGAAAGAAATTAAAATAATTAGAATAATTTAATCCCCAAAGAGCATTTTTACCAATCCGAAAGGTTGGCAGAGGCCTCGACTCTGTTCTCCATATCATCGTCGAGTGCAGGGAAGAAATCTATGTCTGTCAGAGCCTCAATCTCATCGACAGTACGTACAGCCTCTGTCTTCAGTTGTTTCACCCCCTCATTGCGGTAGACGAAACCGATGGCCTTGGGACGCCCCTGACGGCAGAGCACCACCTTGAAGAAGGCATCCGGCACCCACACCTTGTTCCGGCCGATGGTCTTCTGCTGGGGATCATGGCTACTACCTACCTTATAGCGCCCACCTTTGGACGAATACAACGGGCCGCAGACAATATCTACAGCCCCATACTCCCGAGCCCAGTCGCGGCACTGGATCTCCAGGTCATTCCACTCATACTTGTTCAGGCCGTGGTTTTGCGGACAGATATTCGTAAAAAGGAACGACTGCGTCATTGCCTCCTTATCCCACTTATTATCGCCTGCCGGACACATGTGACCTCGGTCATAGCGCGAGTTATAGTAGTCGTTGTTCGTCGCACGGGGAGCCTTCACGCTCTCATCTTCAGAAAACACCTCCTCCCTGCGCTGGAAAGAGCCGTAGGTATGCGATTTCGTCAGATGCCAGGCCACCCAGTTCGGGTTCTTCGTCTCGCTGTTGTACGACACCGTATAGCCCTTGCGCTTCAGTATTTGCTCCGGACGGTCCTTCAGCGGCGCCGGCATCTCATACATCACGACGGTCTTAGCCGTCTGCCTCATAGTCGCGCCAGCCGTCTGAACCTCTGCCCTCCCGGCATTCTGAGCGTCGTACAGGCCCGTTGCATTCTCGCCATTTGTTCCAACGGCCTGTATGCCTTTGTTTCCCTTACACGCCAGCATCAGCGCCGACAACACCACCAAGAGCCATATATTGCTTTTCTTAATCATCATCGTTATGCTTATCATTTCATTTTTCCGAACTTATCAAAGAGCAGCCTGTCTAACATGAAGATCGTGATGCCCAGCGTGAGGACGGAGGCCGAGATGCAGCCAATCACCATATAGATCATCAGCACAAAGGCGTTAAGAGGCGAAAAGCCTCCCAGCAGCAGTCCCACAAGCAGCAACGGCATAGAAGTGAGGGCCAAGACCTTGAGGTTTGCAAAGGTCGGCTGAACGACAGCCAGCAGGGCGCGACGCATGAACGGCTGGAGTGCTTTCAGATGGGGCACGCCATTACCGCGCAGAAACTCATACTGCTGTTCGTCGGCCTTGAGGGCAGAGAGATAGGTACTAAGCCCGCGGATGAGCATCGAGGTGGAGTGCCCCATCAGCAGAGCCATCACAGGCACGAACCATCTGACATCAAAGACCCTGACTGGCAACACGAACAGCAGCCACAGTCCCACGACGAAGACGCTCACATACAGTCCACAAGCCACCACAGGCATCAGATTTCTACCCTGACCGCCACAACGCTTCTGAACCAGCCACGATGCCCCGACAGCCACCGCCATCAGCCACAGGTTCGACACCCAGGCGTTGCTGGCCTTAAAAAGTCCCCACACCACCAGACAGAGCACCACCAACTGTACGACCATCCGTCCGAAGACGAAGCAGAACCTCGCCAGTTTCTTACGTTCCAGCCAATACAGAGCCCCTGCGGGAATCAGCAAGAGCAGAAAGACCAGAAAAGTATGCAATAGAAGTCTTGAATCCATCGGCTTATCTGTTTATTTGTATCACTTGATCAGCATAGTCCACCACCTGAGGCTTGCGGCTTGTCACGAGAACCGTCTTCCCCTCTTTTGCCTGCTGACGAAGAAGATCCAGCATGCGCATCGTCAGTTCCGGAGTGAGACAAGCCGTTGGCTCGTCGGCAATCACGATGGGCTTGTCAGCAGCCTCCTTCAGCGTCTTTTCTGCCAGCAGTACGATCTCTTCCGCATTCATTGGTGCCGACACCACTTCCGCGTTGGCAGCAGGCAGCATGGCGTTCCACACGGCATACTCCTCCGGCTCAGGCTCTTCCACCTCCGGCTCTCTCAACTGATGTGCCAGCGACTGGATCTGCTGAGGCAGATAGACCATCATCTGACGGAAGGCATGCGAAGAATGGATGGTGAGCAACTCGCCGTCGACACTCACAAAGCCCTCGCTGACAGGCAGAAAGCCCATGAGCGTGCGCAGCAGCGTGGTCTTCCCAGAGCCCTCAGGACCCGTGACGCACGTCATCTCGCCGTCTCTGGCTATAAAGGAAAGACGTGTGGCCAATATCTGCTCGCCAACCCTGACGGTGGCATCCTTAAACTCTAACATCCTTAATAATTTCTGCAAAATTACGAAATAATTATGAATTATGAATTATGAATTATGAATTATTTTGTACCTTTGCAGCAAATTTTTGATATTGGACACTAAAACAGACACTCGCAAATGGCGGTTACCCGCCGAATGGGAACCGCAATGGGGCGTGCACCTCACATGGCCGCACGCCGCTACCGACTGGGCTCCGATGCTCGACGAGATTACCGCCACCTACGAGACGTTTGCCCGTGAGATTGCCAAGCGAGAGCATCTGCTGGTGGTCATTCCGAAGGACGAGGCCCCCTCGACACGCCTCTCACCTCTCACCTCTCACCTCTTACCTCTACGCTCCAACGACACCTGGGCCCGCGACCACGGTTTCATCACCCTCAGCGACGACGAGGGGCACCTCCGCCTGCTCGACTTCCGCTTCAACGGCTGGGGTGAGAAATTCCCTGCCGACCTCGACAATGCCATCAACCGCCACCTCTACGACGAGGGGCTGATTGAGGGCGAATACGTGGACTGTCTCTGTCTTCACCACCACAGGCTGTCTGCTGGCGCCTCATCGCAACCAGCCCATGACGAAAGAACAAATCGAAGAGCGCCTGAAACGGGAACTGCACGCCAAGCGCATTCTCTGGATCGATCACGGCAACCTGACTGGCGACGACACCGACGGACACATCGACACCTTGGTGCGCATCTGCCCGGAAGACACCTTATTATATGTAGGTTGCGACGACCCCAAGGACGAGCAATACGAAGACCTGCGGCTGATGGAGGAACAACTGAAGTCCTTCCGCACCCTCGACGGCAAGCCCTATCGACTGAAGAGGCTCCCCATGCCCCGCCCTATCTACGAGGACGGAGACCGGCTCCCCGCCACATACGCCAACTTCCTCGTCATCAACGGCGCTGTGCTCTGCCCCACTTACGACCAGCCCGACCTCGACACCGAGGCCCTGCGCATCATCGGCGAGGCTTTCCCCGGCAGAGAGATCGTAGGCATCGACTGCCGGAGCGTCATCAGGCAACACGGCAGCCTGCATTGCTGCACCATGCAAATCCCCGAAAAATGATAA
>ONPM01000077.1 GCA_900319715.1 uncultured Prevotella sp. | reverse complement strand
GGCAACTCTATCTACGCCTTCCGTGACCATGAGGCAGACGGCCGATGGACAGCAGCCGTGGTTGGACGCAATGTTTTGGCTCCGAGTTGTTTCCCGGGGATCATCTCTGTCGGCGGCACCACCCATCGGCTCAGCATCAGGACGGCAGATGGCAAGGAGACGTCAGGAAGCAAGGATAAGGAACCTGGTAAGATAGGATACTATTCATCGACCGGTCCGGCGATGAACGACCTCATGAAGCCTGATGTGGTGGCCCCGGGGACGAATGTGGTTTCTTCGTACAGCCAGTTCTATCATCCAGAGAAGGAGGTGGTCAGTTATTCAGACTATAATGGTGAGCGCTACCCCTGGGGCGTCAATTCGGGCACGTCGATGTCTGCTCCTGTTGTGGCGGGCGTCATCGCCCTCTGGCTACAGGCTAGACAAGATCTGACACCACAGGAGGTCAGGGAGGTGATGAGTCGCAGTTGCCGGCATCCCGAGGATCAGTACGATTATCCCAACAATGTCTATGGCTATGGCGAGATAAATGCTTATCGGGGACTGTTGGAGGTGCTCTCGCTTTCTGATATAGAGGGGATCAGTCTTCATCAGCCAGCGGGTTTGCAGGTCGTTCCTGATGATGGCGGCCTCCGCTTGGTCTTTGGTGGGGAAACCCCGAAGCCTCTCCGTCTCAGCGTCTATCATCTTTCGGGTGGCTGTGTTCACACCTGCCACCTGATAGCCGATAAGCCAGAGGTCTTTGTTGCTCTTCCCACAGTCTCCCCAGGTATCTATGTTATCCAGATAGACAGCCCTGACAAACGCCTGCAAGGTTCTGCATTAGTCAGACTGCAAAAGGGTTTTTGAGCATTACGAAGACCAAAAAGAAGAATATCTATTAAGAAACTTAAAAACGATAACGACATGAAGAAGATTCTCACAATGATGGCCCTTGCAGCACTTACAATGAGTGTTCAGGCCAAGGTAAAGTTGCCCCATCTGATTGGTGACAACATGGTGTTACAGCAGCAGGCTGACGTCCGCCTCTGGGGATGGGCCGATCCGATGCGAGAGGTCAAGGTGACCTGTTCGTGGAGTAAGGAGGTTGTCAGGACGAGACCCCACAGCGATGGTAAGTGGATGGTCCATGTGAAGACACCTGTGGCCTCGTATGAGCCGTTGAGTATCACCTTTGACGATGGTGAGCCTGTGACTATTCATAACGTCTTGGCCGGAGAGGTATGGGTCTGTGCAGGACAGTCGAATATGGAGATGCCCGTCAAAGGCTTCTGGATGTGTCCAGTGCAAGATTACAACCAAGTGGTGATCGATGCCAAGAACCATCAAGGCGTCAGGTCGGTGAAGATTCCCAGCATTATGCGTGCCGAGCCTCAGGATGATGCCCAGTGCGAGTGGCGTGAGTGTTCGCCGAAGACGGTGGGCGAGTTCTCTGCCACCGGCTATTTCTTCGCCCGTACCATGCATACAGCCCTCGATGTCCCCATCGGACTTATAGAAGCCAATAAAGGAGGTTCGCGCGTGGAGAGTTGGCTGACGAAGGAGAACCTGGAGAAATATACCGATGATCCTACCGACTCTGTGGAGATATGTAAGAAATGGGCTCAGTGGGACTATCATCGTTCGCTGCTCTGGGGCAACGGCACTTTCAATCCCATCCTTAACTTCACGGTGAAGGGTATTCTCTATTATCAGGGCTGTTCGAACGTGGGCGACCCTGGTGACCAGTATAGTAAGCGTATGAAACTGCTGGTGGAACAGTGGAGAGAGCAGTTCGGATTGGGCGAGATACCTTTCTACTTCGTGCAGATTGCGCCTTATCGGTATGACGATGACGACAACGCCATCAGTGGAGCCCTCTTGCGCGAACAACAGTTCAAGGCTTCGCAGATCATCCCCAATAGCAGTCTGGTGTGCATCAACGATCTCGTCTATCCTTATGAGACCACGCAGATCCATCCTACCCAGAAGCGGCAGGTGGGTGAGCGTCTGGCCTATACGGCACTGAACCGGGATTATGGTTTCGAGGGCATTCTTTATCAGAGTTCTACGTATAAGGACATGCTCGTGAAGGACGATGCTGTCTATATTCATTTGGATAACAACTACCACACCGATGCTCCCTTTGAAGATATCCAGGGCTTCGAGGTGGCAGGCGAGGACCGCGTGTTCCATCCCGCCAAGGCCCAGCACTTCTGGCAGCCTGGCGGCGGCTACTGGGATGAGGCCATCAAGATCACCTCGCCTGAGGTGAGCAAGCCTGTGGCCGTGCGCTATTGCTTCAAGAATTTCCAGATTGGTAATGTGAAGAATGGCGCCAACCTGCCCTTATTCCCATTCAGAACAGATAACTGGTAGTTTTTATGGTTTACAGTTTACGGTTTACAGTTTACAGATGATTACCTCTTACACTAGGAAATTAGCCGGTGAAATCACTGTCAGGAATCAGCCTATAGATGTAATCATCTGTAAACTGTAAACCGTAAACTGTAAACAAAAAAAGAATATATGAAAAATCATCCATTAGAACTTTTCCGCTATTGCCCGAAGTGCGGCAGCAGCGATTTCATGATTCATAATGCCCTGAGCAGGCACTGTGCTAACTGCGGATTCACGTATTATCAGAATCCCAGAGCCTCTACGGCCGCCTTTATCCTCAACGGACGAGGTGAGTTGCTGGTGGCCCGTCGGGGAAAAGAGCCAGCCAAAGGCACCCTCGACCTGCCCGGCGGTTTCGTGGATAACAACGAGAATGCCGAACAAGGCATGGTGAGGGAGATCCGGGAGGAGACGGGGCTGGTGATCGATGCCGGCGACGTCAGGTATATGTTCTCCATTCCTAATGTCTACCATTATTCTGGTATGGATATCCACACACTCGACCTCTTTTTTGCCTGTCATGTACCGGAAGACGCTGAGATAAAGGCGGCTGATGATGCTGCGGAACTCATGTGGCTACCTCTGCGCGAGGTCTATGTCGAGCGCTTCGGACTTCGTTCCATTCGCGAGGCCGTCCATCGTTTCTTGCAGCAAAATCGTTAATAAAACAAAAAAACCTATATATAAATAAGGTGTGATAACGTTTTTTGCTTACTTTTGCAGCCCGTAAGAAAACAAAACGATAAAAGTATGCAGAAAAACTTAGTGATTGTGGAGTCTCCGGCCAAGGCGAAGACGATAGAGAAGTTCCTGGGAAAGGACTTCAAGGTGATGTCGAGTTATGGCCATATCCGCGACTTGAAGAAGAAAGAGTTGAGTGTCGATGAAAAGACGCTCGAGCCTGAATACGAAATTCCAGAAGAGAAGTCCAAACTGGTTGCAGACCTGCGTTCCAAGGCAGAGAAAGCCGAGAAGGTATGGCTGGCATCCGATGAAGACCGTGAGGGAGAAGCCATTTCCTGGCATCTGTGTGAGGTGTTAGGTCTGGACAGCAAGAAGACGAACCGTATTGTGTTCCATGAGATTACCAAGCCGGCCATTTTGGATGCCATTGAACATCCCCGTCATCTGGATATGAACCTGGTGAATGCTCAGCAGGCACGCCGTGTGCTGGACCGTATCGTCGGCTTTAAACTCTCGCCAGTGCTGTGGCGCAAGGTGAAGCCTTCTCTTTCTGCCGGCCGTGTGCAGAGTGTGGCTGTCAGACTCATTGTGGAGCGTGAGCGGGAGATCCAGCAATTCAAGAGTGAGATTTACTATGTCGTGAATGGTGTCTTCGCCATCATGAATCCTGACGGTTCCGCCTCTGAGGTAAAGGCCCAGTTAGGCAGCCGTTTCAAGACCGTTGATGAGGTACTCGCATTCCTTGAGCAATGTAAGGCTTCCACCTATCAGGTAGAGAGTATTCAGAAAAAGCCCGTCAAGCGTACCCCTGCGCCTCCTTTCACCACATCGACTTTGCAGCAGGAGGCTGCCCGCAAACTAGGACTTACCGTCAGCCAGACGATGATGATTGCCCAACATCTGTATGAGAATGGACAGATTACTTATATGCGTACCGACTCTGTGAACCTTTCGAAACTCTGTCTGGGTGCCAGCAAGGAGGAAATCGTGCGACTCTATGGCAGTGAATACAGTAAGACACGCCAATACCATACAAGTTCGAAGGGTGCCCAGGAGGCTCACGAGGCTATCCGTCCTACCTATATGGACCGTACGGAGATAGATGGCTCTGCCCAGGAGAAGCGTCTTTACGAACTGATCTGGAAGCGTACGGTGGCCAGTCAGATGGCTGATGCCGAGATTGAGAAGACCACGGTGACGATAGCCGTCAAGAATCAAGAGACAGGCAAGAGAAACGAGGAGGAGTTCGTTGCCCAGGGCGAGGTGGTGAAATTCGATGGTTTTATCAAGGTGTATCGTGAGTCGCTCGACGACGATGAGCAGCAGGAGGAGTATGGACACATTCTTCCCCCTCTGCATGAAGGTCAGGAACTCATTCGCCGCGAGATCAATGCCAGTGAGCGTTTCGTTGCCGGTCCACAGCGGTATACGGAAGCCAGTCTGGTGCATAAGATGGAGGAACTGGGCATTGGCCGTCCGTCTACTTATGCCCCCACCATCAGCACCATCCAGCAGCGAGAGTATGTGATAAAGGGTGACAAGAAGGGTGAGGAGCGTCAGTATGCTGTGTACACCCTGAAGGGTAAGCAAATCAGTCAGCGTAACCGTAAGGAGATAGTAGGTTCGGAGAAGGGAAAGTTGATCCCTACCGATATCGGTATTGTGGTGAACGACTTCTTGATGAAGCATTTCACGGAGATTATGGACTACAACTTCACCGCCAAGGTTGAACAGGATTTCGATAAGATTGCTGAGGGCGATGAGCAGTGGAAGGATATGATGCACTCGTTCTATAAGGATTTCGAACCCACAGTAGAGCATACGATTAACAGTCGCGACCTTCATAAGGCCGGTGAGCGTGTGTTGGGCAAGGATCCTAAGACGGGTAAGCCCGTCTTCGTGAAGATTGGCCGTTTCGGTCCGGTCGTCCAAATCGGTACTGCTGATGATAACGAGAAGCCGACCTTTGCCCAGATGCCTAAAGAGAAGAGTATCGAGACCATCACCCTTGAAGAGGCTCTGGAGTTGTTTAAGTTGCCGCGTGAGATAGGCGATTATGAGGGTAAGCCCGTCACCATCGGAGCCGGCCGTTTCGGCCCGTATATCCTCTATGACCGCAAATATACGTCAGTGCCCAAAGGTACTGACCCGATGTCGCTGACCCTTGACGAGGCTGTCGGTCTTATCAAGGAGAAACAGCAGGAGGAGAAGCGGAAGCATCTGAAAGTGTTTGTCGAAGACACGAAACTTGAGGTACTCGACGGTCGTTATGGACCCTACCTGGCTTACGATGGCAAGAACTACCGTCTGCCGAAGAGTATGCACGACAAGGCTGCAGAACTGACCTATGAGGAATGTATGAAGGTAATCACAGCCACCCCGGTGAAAAAATCGTAAATTCGTAAACTGTAAATCCGCAAATCATCTTGACCCGCATCATCCTCATTGGCTATATGGGTGCCGGAAAGACCACCATCGGCAAGGCGCTCTCTAAGGAGTTAGGTATCATCTTCTACGACCTCGACTGGTATATCGAGAGCCGTATGCGGAAGACAGTTCCTCAGATCTTTGCTGAGCGTGGCGAGGAGGGATTCCGTAAGATAGAGTATAATATGCTACATGAGGTGGCTGAGTTTGAGGATGTCATCATCAGTTGTGGTGGCGGCACGCCCTGCTTCTTCGATAATATGGATTATCTGAACCAACAGGGACAGGTGGTCTATCTGAAGGCAGATCCAGAGGTGTTGTATAAGCATCTGCAGATGGCCCGCGTGGAGCGTCCGCTCCTGAAGGGTAAGAGCCACGAGGAGTTGCTGGCGTTTATTAAGGAACAACTTGAGAAGCGTGAACCCTTCTACACGAAGGCCCGATATACGCTTGACGTCAGCCTCATGGATAACTACGAGAAAATTCAAATTAGCGTAGCGAAGATAAAAGAACTTTTGGGATTATGAAGAAATGGACCATCGATGACTCGAAGGAGCTCTACAACATTAATGGTTGGGGCACTTCCTATTTTGGCATCAACGAGAAAGGCGATGTCTATGTCACACCCTGTAAGAATGGTACGCAGATAGACCTGCGTGAGGTGATGGATGAACTGGCGCTGCGTGATGTCACGCCACCCGTGCTACTCCGGTTCCCCGATATTCTCGACAATCGGATTGAGAAGACGTGGAGTTGTTTCAAGAAAGCCTCAGAGGAATACGAATACAAGGGCGAGAATTACGTGGTCTATCCTATTAAGGTCAATCAGATGCAACCTGTGGTTGAAGAGATTATCTCTCACGGCCGCAAGTTTAACTTAGGTCTGGAGGCCGGCTCGAAGCCAGAACTGCATGCTGTTATCGCCATGCAGTGCCAGAGTGACTCCATCATCGTTTGTAACGGCTATAAGGACCAGAGTTATATCGAACTGGCGCTGTTGGCTCAGAAGATGGGTAAGCAGATCTTCATCGTCGTGGAGAAGATGAACGAGTTGGAGATCATTGCCCGCGAGGCCAAGAAGATGAATATCCGACCCAATATCGGCATCCGCATCAAACTGGCATCCTCCGGTTCTGGCAAATGGGAAGAAAGCGGCGGTGACGCCTCGAAGTTCGGCTTGACGAGTGCAGAACTGTTGGAAGCACTAGATTTACTGGATAAGAAGGATATGCGTGACTGTTTGCGACTGATTCATTTCCATATCGGCTCGCAGATTACGAAGATCCGTCGTATCCAGACGGCTCTCCGTGAGGCCTCGCAGTTCTATATCCAACTGCATAAGATGGGCTATAATGTTGACTTTGTCGATTGCGGTGGTGGACTGGGCGTTGACTATGATGGTACACGTTCTCCGTCGAGTGAGTCGTCCGTCAACTACTCCATTCAGGAGTATGTTAACGACTGTATCTACACCTTTGTCGATGCTGCCAACAAGAACGACCTTCCCCACCCGAATATCATCACCGAGAGTGGGCGCTCGCTCGCTGCCCACCACTCTGTGCTCGTCATCGACGTGCTGGAGACGGCTTCGTTGCCCGAGATGCCGGAGGAGTTCGAGCCCGATGAGAACTCGCACCAGTTGGTGAAGGATCTCTATGAGATCTGGGACAACCTCTCGCCCCGTAATGTGTTGGAGGACTGGCATGATGCCGAACAGATCCGTGAGGAAGTGCTCGACCTCTTCTCGCATGGTATTGTAGACTTGAAGACACGTGCAGAGGTGGAGGCTATGTACTGGAGTGTCTGTCACGAGATCCACGCCCTTGCCAAGAGTCTGAAGCATATCCCTGAGGAACTGATGAAGATCGACAAACTGTTGGCTGATAAGTATTTCTGCAACTTCTCCCTCTTCCAGAGTCTTAGTGACTCGTGGGCCATCGATCAGGTGTTCCCCATCATGCCCATCCAGCGACTGGATGAGCGTCCTACCCGCAATGCCACCATTCAGGATATCACCTGCGACTCGGATGGAAAGATTGCTAATTTCACTACCAATCTCCATAATACTCACTCTCTGCCTGTGCATCCTCTAAAGAAGAACGAGCCCTACTATCTGGGTGTGTTCCTTGTGGGGGCCTATCAGGAAATCCTGGGCGACATGCACAACCTCTTTGGTGACACCAATGCTGTCCATATCTCGGAGAAGGACGGCACCTATCATATCGACCAGATCATCGACGGCGAGACGGTGGAAGAGGTGCTGGAGTATGTGCAGTATAATCCCAAGAAACTGGTTCGTCAACTGGAGGTATGGGTGGCCAAGAGCGTGAAGCAAGGCAAGATCTCGCTTGAAGAGGGCAAGGAGTTCCTGTCGAACTATCGCAGTGGCCTCTATGGATATACTTATCTAGAATAACTAGTAGAACTAGTAAGACAATCAATGAAAGAGAAACTGACAATTGTAAAGGTGGGTGGGGCCGTCGTCGAGGATGAGGCTCAACTCTCGCAGTTGCTGAAGGATTTCAGTGCCATCGAAGGCAAGAAGGTTTTGGTACATGGTGGAGGTCGTAAGGCCACGAAGGTAGCCGAGGCTCTCGGTATCGAGTCGAAGATGTTGAACGGCCGTCGTATCACCGATGCTGAGATGCTGAGTGTTGTGACCATGGTCTATGGCGGCTTGGTGAATAAGAACCTTGTGGCCCGTCTGCAGGCGAATGGTGTGAATGCCCTGGGACTGACGGGTGCCGATATGGATGTGATTCGTTCGCATAAGCGTCCCATAAAGGATGGTGTCGACTTTGGTTTTGTGGGTGATGTCGACAAGGCTAATGGACAGATGCTCAGCAGACTCATCGAGGAAGGTGTCACTCCCGTGATGGCTCCTTTGACACACGACGGCCAGGGCAATATCCTCAACACCAATGCCGATACCATCGCCAGTGAGACCGCCAAGGCTCTCGCACCATACTACGATGTGACGCTCATTTTCAGTTTTGAGAAAAAAGGTGTGCTCCGTGATCCCGACGATGAAGACTCCGTGATTTCGACCATCACGCGTGCGAACTTTATTAAATATAAGGCCGACGGCACCATCAGCGGTGGTATGCTTCCCAAGATTGAGAACGCCCTCGCCGCCATTGATGCCGGTGTCTCTCGTGTCGTCATCACCCTCGCCACTGCCCTCGACGGACAGACAGGTACGACGATTTGTTTATAGTTTATAGTTTATAGTTTAAAGTTTATAGTTTATAGATGATTACCCTGCAAGCCACTCTATGTGTATCTTTTCTGCCTATAGAACATATCATCTATAAACTATAAACTTTAAACTATAAACAAATACTGTAGACTATAAACAAAAAAACATCAAATAGTGTAACTTTTCCGTTTCTCAATCGTCATTATTATTAGAGAGGATGAAAAAGATCAGTTTCCGGAATGATATCCTGCCGCTGAAGAACGAACTCTACAGGCTCGCGCTCCGCATCACTCTCAATCCGGCGGAGGCGGAAGATGTTGTTCAGGAGACGATGATCAAGGTCTGGAACAGGCGAGACCGCTGGGAGGAGTTAGACTCCATCGAAGCCTTCTGCCTCACCATCTGCCGGAATATCTCGCTCGACAAGATGAAGAAGGCGGAAAACCAGAATCCAAGTCTGGAAAGCCTGAGGGTAGGCGAGTGGAACTCGGGAACCGACGGCCATGACGCCCCAGACCACAGTTATTCATCCAATCCCGAAGAGCAGGCCATGCAGCGCGATCGCATCGCACTTGTCAGGCAACTCATCGACAACTTGCCCGAGAAACAGCGCAGTTGCATGCAACTCAGGGAGTTCGAGGGCAAGAGTTATAAGGAAATAGCGCAGATACTGGGTATCACTGAAGAACAGGTGAAAGTCAACATCTTCAGGGCACGACAACAGATCAAGCAGCAATTTATAAAGACAGAGAATTATGGATTATAAGTACATCGAACAGTTACTGGAACGCTATTGGGAGGGTGAGACCACTCTGCAGGAGGAGTCTATTCTCCGTACGTTCTTCAGCCAGCCGGACATTCCTGAGAATCTGAGGAAGTTCCAGCCCCTGTTTGCCTGTGAACTGCAGAAGGAGGATCCACTGGGCGATGACTTCGATGCCCGTATCCTTGAGCAGATCGGTGAGGCTCCTGTGGCCAAGACTGTCTCGTTGAAGGATCGTCTGATGCCTCTGTTCAAGGCTGCTGCCATTGTGGCCATCATCCTCACGCTGGGTAATGCTGCCCAGGCACCATGGGATATCTGGGAAGATCCGAGGGGGGCTTATGTGAAGGCACAAGAGGAACTGGCTGATACGGTCAACGTGCTGACCACGATCCAAGCGGAGAATGTCAGCGACACGATTCAGTCGCTGACCAAGGAGAAATCCACTTATTTGGAATGATTTTTTCTATGCTTTCTATATTATAGTTAAACAAAGAAACTGTGAAGTTTCGATTCTCTCAAATTTGTTAAGTACTAACAGAAGTTAAGGGCTGCAACCTTCCGGTCGCAGCCCACTTCATTTTAAGTCTTTTTATTTACTTAACCTGCCGTTTAACTGGAACAAGGCTGGCAGGAACATGCAGAGCGAGAAGCCAACAGCCATCAGTACCGTCCGTTCTGACCCGAAGAGATCCACCAGCGTGAGGTCGGCACTGGGATAGAGGTTATACATGATGTAGGCCACCGAGTTGTTGATCCAGTGATACACCATTCCAGGCACGATGCTGTCTGTGCGATAGTACAACCATCCCAGCAACAGCCCGATGAGAAAGGCGTGTGGCAGTTGGGCTGGGTTCATGTGAGCGGCAGCAAAGATCAGGGCCGAGATGGCAATGGCCACCCATGGCTTGCTGCACCATTGTAATAGTGACCGCAGGACGGCTCCTCGGAACACCATTTCTTCACCCAGTGGTGCTAATAGTCCTACGGCCAGATAGCCCCAACGGTCTTTCATGATCATGTCGAATGTGTCCTCGGCAATGTTAGGCAGTTCTGGCATGTGCTCCTGGAACCAGACGGAAGGGATGATGGCACCGAGGGCAGCGACGACACACCAAATGAGTGTCACCCAGGGACGTGTCCGGATCCAGTGCCTTGACACCTCGCACCATTTTGCCAACAGGAACACGGCGATCGAAATGACAGTAAAGACGACTGTTGTGACGATGATGCCAGTGGCGTCGTTCATGGCGTTCTTCCCAAACGCCCAGCGCCAGATGCCGTCTACAATGAAACCCGCCATTACCTGGAAACCCAGGAAGACGAACGTATAGATAATTGCATTCTTCATTTTGTTATTTACGATTTACGGATTTATTATATAATAGGTCGAGGCATGTCTGGCGGTCTTCCTTCAGTTGGGACACTAATGCCTCTGGCGATTCAAACTTCCGCTCTTCTCGCAGCCTTGCTATAAATGTGATGAGTACCGTCTGGCCATATAGATCACCATCGAAGTCGAAGATGTTCACCTCCAGTGTGCGGCTCCTGCCGTCGAAGGTAGGCCGTGTGCCGATATTCATCATTGCGGGCAGGTTGGAGGAGCGATGGGTGGTCTGATCCACGACCTGAGCCCACACGGCATAGACACCGCTGGCGGGAATCAGTTTGAAGGGGTCGTCTGGCTGCAGGTTGGCCGTGGGAAACCCTAACTGGTGGCCGATATGCTCACCAGGCATCACCTTGCCGGAGAGTTGATAAGGCCGCTCTAAGAACACAGCAGCGGTTTCCACGTCGCCGTTGTCATAGAGCAAACTGCGTATGTTCGACGAACAGACAGAGAAGTCATAACCCTGACAGGACAACTTGATGTTGCGAAGAACCATGATGCCCAGTTCCTGGCCGTAGCGTACGTAATCATCGAATCCTTCCTTCCTGTCATGGCCGAAACGGTTGTCATAGCCGATTTGGAGCAGTGCGACATTCAGTCTCTCCTTGAGGATTTGTTTCATAAAGGCGTGAGCCGAGAGCGAAGCGATTTCCTGGGTAAAAGGCAGTACCACCAGGAAATCGATACCCAGTTGCTCGAGTACGCGTTCCTTTTCTTCCTGAGTCGTCAGCAACTGAGGATGGAACTCAGGGTCGAACAGTTGTCTGGGCTGACGGTCAAAGGTGATGACCATCGATGCCAGATGATGGAATTGAGCATCGGAGATGAGGCGCTTGATGACCTGCCGATGCCCTGCATGGACACCGTCAAACACGCCGATGGTGGCAGCGCAATGAGGCATCATTCTCGCCTTTTCTATGTTGCGAATTATTTCCATTGGAGTGCAAAGGTACTTAATTTCTGCTTATTTTTTGTTATTTCACTCTAAAAATTTGGATAATTAAAGATTTTCATATACCTTTGCATCGCAAAACTCGGACTTGTAGCTCAGTTGGTTAGAGCAACAGACTCATAATCTGGAGGTCCCAGGTTCAAGCCCTGGCTGGTCCACACA
>ONPM01000091.1 GCA_900319715.1 uncultured Prevotella sp. | reverse complement strand
GTGAATGCAGCCACCATCGGTGGAGCTGTAGCAGCCATGTATTGGCTACTAATGCTCGTAGGTCGTCTGTGCTCCAGTTTCATTGCCGCCAAGGTGTCCTCACGTCAACTCATGTTGATAGCCACCTTTGCTTGCATGATTCTCATCCTGGCAGCCATCTTCACTCCTAAGAGTGTAACGGTCAGCATGCCGCTGATTTCTATTTTGGAAGGCACCATCACATCTACGACAGTGCCTCTGACAGCCCTGCTGCTCGTGCTCTGCGGTTTGTTCACCTCCGTGATGTGGGCCTCAATCTTTAACTTGGCCACAGAAGGTCTTGGAAAATACACAGCACAGGCATCTGGCATCTTCATGATGATGGTGGTAGGTGGTGGTGTATTGCCGGTAGTACAGAATTTCTTCGCAGACATCTTCGGATATATGCCCAGTTATTTCGTCTACTTCCTGGCAGTAGCCTACATGTTCTACTATGCACTCATCGGCTGTAAGAACGTGAATAAGGACATCCCCGTCGATTAATTACACCTTATATAAATATATGATGGATATTGAATTTGTAAGAAGCCGTTTCATCAAGCACTTTGATGGAAAGACTGGTAATGTATATGCCTCTCCCGGACGCATCAACCTGATTGGTGAACATACGGACTACAATGGTGGTTTCGTATTTCCCGGAGCAGTCGATAAAGGTGTGATGGCAGAGATGCGTGCCAACGGAACAGAAGATACCGTGATGGCTTATGCTATAGACTTGAAAGACCGTGTCGATTTTAAGTTGAGTGATCCTGATGGTCCCCGAGCCAGTTGGGCACGATATATTTATGGTATCTCTTTGGAGATGAAGAAATTAGGCGTACCTGTTAAAGGCTTTAATATAGCCTTCTCTGGCGATGTACCTCTAGGTGCAGGCATGTCTTCTTCCGCTGCTATGGAGAGTTGTTTCGCATGCGGCCTTAACGATATTTTCGGCGAGAACATAGTCAGCCAATGGGATATGGTACTGGCAGGACAGGCTACAGAGCATAACTACTGCGGTGTCAATTGCGGTATTATGGATCAGTTCGCCTCTGTCTTTGGCAAGGCTGGATGCCTGATGCGTTTGGACTGCCGTAGCCGTGAATTTGAGTATTTCCCCTTCAAGCCAGACGGCTATCGTCTGGTGCTCCTTGACTCCGTTGTAAAGCATCAGTTGGCAGGATCTCCCTATAACGACCGTCGTCGTTCTTGTGAGAATGTGGTCAAGCATATCGCAGCCAAGCATCCGGAAAGCCAATTTGAGACGCTGCGTGATTGCACATGGGAACAACTCGAGGAAGTGAAAGACGAAGTGGGTGCCGAGGATTACAAGCGCGCAAAATTCGTGCTCGGTGAGAAAGACCGTGTGCTGGCTGTCTGTGACGCTCTGAACGAAGGCGACTATGAGAAAGTCGGTGAGATGATGTACAAGACCCATGAGGGTCTTTCCAAGGATTACGAGGTATCTTGCGAAGAACTCGATTTCCTGAACGACATTGCGAAGGAAAATGGCGTAACAGGTTCTCGCATTATGGGTGGTGGCTTTGGTGGCTGTACCATCAATCTCGTACGCAATGATCTGTACAAGAACTTCATCGAGGATGCGAAGAAGCGTTTCAACGAGAAGTATGGACATGAGCCGAAAGTCTACGATGTAGTTATCGGCGACGGTTCACGAAAACTCTGCTGATATTGCGATAATTAAGCCAAAAAAGGTTAAAATACGGCATAAAGTGTTATATTTACACTTTATGCCGTTTATTTATGGCTTAAAGTGTTGCACAATTCAAATAATAATTGTAATTTTACACCCAAAATAAACGCTATAACATCATAATAACTTAAAAACGTATTAAAATGAAAGTACTTAAAGGTATGATTATGGGACTGGGCGCAGTTGCACTTATGTTCTCGGCCTGTGAGAAAAAAGTGCAGGCACCACAACTGACAGTATCTGGCTTAGACGTTGCCAAGTTTGACACGACCATCCAGAACAAGCCCGTGAAACTGTACACTCTGAAGAATGCCAATGGCATGGAAGTGTGCATCACGAATTATGGTGGACGTATCGTGTCACTGGTCGTTCCCGACAAGGACGGTAAACCCACGGATGTCGTGCTGGGCTTTGACAACATTGCCCAATATGCCGACACCCTCAACAGCCCCTCTGACTACGGATCGAGTGTAGGACGTTATGCCAATCGCATCAAGGAAGGTAAGTTCACCCTCGGCGAGAAAGAGTATCAACTGAAGAAGAACGATGGTCCGAATTGCCTTCATGGTGGTGGCAACACCGGATGGATGCATCAGGTGTATGACGCCGAGCAGATTGGCGACTCTATCCTGAAACTAACGATTGTGGCTGCTGACGGAGAGAACGGCTTCCCTGGCAAGGTGATGGCAGTCACGACTTACAAGGTCACTGCCGACAACATCCTCGACATGACCTGGGAGGCTGAGGCCGATAAGCCCACGATCATCAATCAGACCAATCACAACTATTACAATCTGAGTGGCGACTTCACCCAGGCCGGCTACGACCAGGTACTCTATGTGAATGCCGACAACTTCACTCCTAGTGACAAACTATACATTCCCACAGGAGAGATCAAGTCTGTGGAAGGCACCCCAATGGACTTCCGTACCCCACACGCCATTGGCGACAGCATTCAGTCCGACTTCGACCAGATCCAGAACGCCACAGGTTATGACCATAATTTCTGCCTGAACACCTATAAAGACGGTAAGGGCGATGACACACAGGTTTGCGCCAGCCTCTACTCTCCTAAGACCGGTATCTTCATGGAGATGTTTACCAACGAGCCAGGTGTTCAGGTTTATAGCGGAAACTTCCAGGGTGTCGGTGCTGATGCCAACATCATCCGCAAGCATGGTCTCAAATATCCCAAGCACGTCAGTGTGTGTCTCGAGAGCCAGAAATATCCCGACTCTCCCAATCATCCCGACTGGGTTCAGCCGACCCTGAATCCCGACGAGAAGTACTACAGCCATGCTGCATATAAGTTCTCGATTAAATAATCACTAACTATTAATACATTAATAACATTATGAATTGGAGTTCAAATGAATTCATCTGGCTCGATTGGGTAGTCCTGATCGTTGGTCTGTTAGGAGTGGTGGCTGCTGTATGGTACGCCATCTGGAAAGACAAGAAAGCCCAGCAGGGCGAAGACTCTTCTGCTTATCTCTTCGGTAAGGGTGAGCCTTGGTATGTCATCGGTATGGCCATCTTTGCCGCCAACATCGGTTCAGAGCACCTTGTAGGTCTCGCCGGTACTGGTGCTAAGGACGGTGTGGGTATGGCCCACTGGGAGATGCAGGGATGGATGATCCTCATCCTCGGCTGGCTCTTTGTTCCGTTCTATCAGTTGCTCATCAATAAGATGGGTAAGATTATCACGATGCCCGACTTCCTGAAGTTCCGCTACACACAGCGCACAGGCTCATGGCTCTCTATCATCACCCTCGTGGCATATGTGCTGACGAAGGTCTCCGTAACCGCCTTCACTGGTGGTATCTTCTTCAAGTACCTCCTCGGCATCCCATTCTGGTATGGTGCCATCGGCCTGATTGCCATCACGGCAGTCTTTACCGTCTTCGGTGGTATGAAGGGTGTGATGACACTGTCTTCCATCCAGACACCTATTCTTATTATAGGTTCGTTCCTGGTGCTCTTCCTCGGCCTCTCTGCCCTCGGCGATGGCAGCATCACTCAGGGTTGGAGCAACATGATGGCTGCCTGCAACGCTGCTCATGACGGCTATGGAACAACTCACATGTTCCACACCAATCCCGGCGACCCAATGTATCCGCAGTTCCCTGGCTACGTGGTCTTCCTCGGTGCTTCCATCATCGGCTTCTGGTACTGGTGTACAGACCAGCACATCGTTCAGCGTGTACTTGGTCAGGTACCTGGCGAGGACAACAAGGTGGTCATGGCTCGTGCCCGTCGTGGCACCATTGCTGCAGGTTTCTTCAAACTCCTCCCTTGCTTCATGTTCCTGATTCCTGGCATGATCGCTTATGCGCTCTCCTTGAAGACCGGCAGTGGCATCGAAATGGACATCACCAACCATGAGTCTACCGACGGTGCCTTCGCCATGATGGTGAAGAACATCCTGCCTGCAGGTATCAAGGGTATCGTGACCATTGGTTTCGTCTGCGCCCTCGTTGCCTCTCTGGCTGCCTTCTTCAACTCCTGCGCCACCCTCTTCACTGAGGACTTCTACAAACCGATGAAGAAGGGCATGAGCGAGGCTCACTACGTATTCGTAGGCCGTACAGCAACAGTTGTTGTCGTGCTGCTGGGTCTGGCATGGATGCCGATTATGATGAACATGGGTAACCTCTACTCATACCTGCAGGACATCCAGTCGCTGATTGCTCCTGCGATGGTAGCCGTCTTCACCCTGGGTATCTTCTCTAAGAAAATTACGCCGAAGGCCGGTGAATGGGGTCTTATTGGTGGATTCCTCATCGGTATGATACGCCTGATTACCAATGTGATCACCGACTCCGGCAAGGCAGCAATGGACGGTGCTTTCTGGGATGCCACTTCATGGTTCTGGCAGACCAACTGGCTCATCTTCGAGTGCTGGCTGCTCGTCTTCATCATCATCCTGATGGTGGTTGTCAGTTGCTTCACGCCTGCACCTTCGAAGGAACAAGTGGATGCCATCACCTTCACTCCCGAGTTCAAGAAGAGCATCCGTGAGAGTTGGGGTATTTGGGACATCGTCGGCACGCTTGTTGTCGTCGGTCTCGTCAGTTGCTTCTACGCTTACTTCTGGTAAATAATCGTAAATCGTTTATTTCTCGATGACACAATTTTATATAGAACATTCCAAGGTCTGGCTGTCTGTAGACTGTATCATCTTCGGCTTCGATGAAGGGAAGTTGAAAATTCTCATCGGCAAACGCCAGATGGATCCCGGTCGTGGTGAATGGAGCCTCTACGGAGGCTTCGTCGCCAACGACGAGAGTGTCGATGATGCGGCTACACGGACACTCTATGAACTGACCGGACTACGGAACCTGTTCATGCGCCAGGTTGGTGCATTCGGAAGCGTGGATCGTGACCCGGGAGAACGGGTCGTGTCTATCGCATACTATGCTCTCATCAATGTCAAGGATTATGATGAAGAATTGCGTTTGTCGCATGGCGTGAAATGGGTGGATATCAACGAGATTCCACAACTCTATTCCGACCACAACGAGATGGTTCGCAAGGCCCGGAAGATGATGCAACAGAAACTGGCTCATGAGCCTGTTGGCTTCCGGCTCCTCCCTGCCCTCTTCACGCTGACCCAACTCCAGCGTCTCTATGAGGCCGTCAACGGAGCCGAACTCGACAAGCGCAATTTCCGCAAGCGCATCAAGGAGATGGACTTCATCGAGAAGACCGATCTGATGGACAAAACCAGTTCCAAGCGTGGTGCTTACCTCTATCGTTTCAACAAACGAGTATATAATGAAGCGCCTAACTTTAAAATATAAAATAAAACAATTATGTTAGAAGAACTCAAAGAAAAAGTATTCAAAGCCAATCTCGATCTGGTCAAGCAGAACCTCGTAATCTTCACATGGGGAAATGTCTCAGGTATTGACCGTGAGAATGGTCTCGTAGTCATCAAGCCCTCGGGCGTAGACTACGATGTAATGAAAGCATCCGATATGGTAGTTGTTGACCTCAAGACTGGTGAGGTGGTCGACGGAGACCTCAATCCCTCTTCCGACACGCCGACCCATCTTGTGCTTTATCGCGCCTTCCCCAACATCCAGGGCGTAGTGCACACCCACTCTACCTATGCCACAGCCTTCGCCCAGGCTGGCCGCGACATTCCCAACATCGGCACCACACATGCTGATTACTTCTACAAGGATATCCCATGTACCCGTGACATGACAGAGGCTGAAGTGAAAGGCAACTACGAGCTCGAGACAGGCAATGTCATCGTCGACGAGATCCTGAACATCCGCAAGATCAATCCTGACCACACGCCGGCAGTGCTGGTCAAGAACCATGGACCGTTCTCTTGGGGGACCTCTCCCGACAATGCCGTCTACAACGCCAAGGTCATGGAGCAGTGTGCCAAGATGGCATTCATCTCATTCAGCGTCAATCCTCATACGACGATGAACCCGCTCCTCGTCGAGAAGCACTACATGCGCAAGCATGGTCCCAACGCCTATTACGGACAGAAAGGACAAAAGCATTAAGGAAAAAACAATTATAAACTTAAAAACTTAACATCACATTTATGAATAAGGCATTTGATAATTACGAGATTTGGTGGGTAACTGGCGCACAGTTGCTCTATGGAGGTGACGCAGTCGTAGCAGTCGACGGTCATAGTAAGGAAATGGTAGCAGGTCTGAACGACAGCGGCAACATCCCCGTGAAGATTGTATATAAAGGTACAGCCAACAGTTCAAAGGAAGTCGAGCAGGTGATGCTGGCTGCCAATAACGATGAGAAGTGCGTTGGTATCATCACCTGGATGCATACCTTCTCGCCCGCCAAGATGTGGATCAAGGGTCTGCAGCAGTTGCAGAAGCCCCTCCTCCACTTCCACACACAGTATAACGCCGAGATCCCCTGGGCTACTATGGACATGGACTTCATGAACCTCAACCAGAGTGCTCACGGTGACATCGAGTTCGGACACATCTGCACCCGTATGCGTGTACCCCGTAAGGTGGTCTGTGGATACTGGAAGGACGAGGCTGCCCAGAAGCAGATTGCCGTTTGGGCCCGCGTAGCCGTTGGTGTGGCTGATGCTCACAACGTGCGCTGCCTGATGTTCGGCATGAACATGAACAACGTGGCTGTCACCGACGGTGACCGTGTGGAGTTCGAGCAGCGTCTGGGCTACCATGTGGACTACTACCCCGTCTCTTCGCTGATGGAGTACTTCAAGAAGGTCACCGACAAGGAGGCCGATGAACTTGTCGAAGAGTACAAGAGACTCTATACCATCAAGATTGACGAGAGTGGCGAACAGGTATATTGGGAGAAGGTAAAGAACGCTGCCAAGGCTGAGATTGCCCTGCGCCGCGTGCTGAAGGATGAGGGTGCTACCGCCTTCACCACCAACTTCGACGACCTCGGTGATGCCGACATCGACGCTCCTGACTTCTGCGGATTCGACCAGATTCCAGGTCTCGCTTCACAGCGTCTGATGGAAGAGGGTTATGGCTTCGGTGCCGAGGGCGACTGGAAGACAGCCTGCCTCTATCGCACCCTCTGGGTCATCTCTCAGGGCCTACCCACGGGCTGCTCATTCCTTGAGGACTACACCCTGAACTTCGCCGGCGACCGCTCGTCTTGCCTCCAGAGCCACATGCTCGAGGTCTGCCCGCTCATCGCCGTCGACAAACCCAAACTTGAGGTTCACTTCCTCGGCATCGGTATCCGCAAGCAGCAGACAGCCCGTCTCGTGTTCACCTCAAAGGTCGGTCGTGGCATCAAGGCTACAGTCGTTGACCTCGGCAACCGTTTCCGTCTTATCTCTCAGGAGGTCGAGTGCATCGAGCCGAAGCCCATGCCGAACCTCCCCGTGGCCTCCGCCCTCTGGGTACCCCAGCCCACGTTCGAGATCGGTGCCGGTGCTTGGATCCTCGCTGGTGGTACACACCACAGCGCCTTCTCTTACGACATCACCGAAGAGTATTGGGAAGACTTTGCAGAGATGCTCGGTATCGAGTATGTCAAGATCAACAAGGAGACCAAGACCTACGAGTTCAAACAAACTCTCCGTAACAACGAGATTTACTTCATGCTGAACAAGGCGTTAAAATAAGAGGAAAACTATGACCGCAAAACAAACAATCGAGGCTGGAAAAGCCATATTGGGAATCGAATTCGGTTCCACGAGAATCAAGGCCGTCCTGATCGACCAGGACAACAAGCCCATCGCACAGGGCTCACACGAGTGGGAGAACCAGTTGGTAGACGGTCTCTGGACCTACTCTACGGAGGCTATCTGGTACGGACTCCAGGACTGCTATGCCGAACTCCGCAAGGATGTTCAGAAACAGTACGACTGCGAGATCGAAGCCCTTGCCGCCATCGGCTTCTCAGCCATGATGCACGGCTATATGGCCTTCAACAAGCAACAGGAGATCCTCGTGCCCTTCCGCACCTGGCGTAACACCAATACAGGTAAGGCCGCCGCTGCACTCTCCAAACTCTTCAACTACAACATTCCCCTCCGTTGGAGCATCAGCCACCTCTATGAGGCCATCCTCGATAACGAGGAGCATGTCAGCGACATCAAATACCTCACGACCCTCGCTGGTTATGTACATTGGCAGGTTACGGGTCAATTCGTGCTGGGCGTTGGCGATGCATCGGGTATGATTCCCGTTGACCCAGAGACAAAGACCTACGATGCAGAGATGGTAAAGAAGTTTGACGAACTGATTGCACCCAAAGGATTCTCATGGAAGTTGCTGGATATCCTGCCGAAATCACTGAATGCAGGTGATAACGCAGGTTTCCTCACACCGGAAGGAGCAAAGAAACTCGATGTCAGTGGGCATCTGAAGGCAGGCATCCCCGTCTGTCCTCCTGAGGGTGACGCTGGAACGGGCATGGTGGCTACCAATGCTGTCAAGCAGCGCACAGGTAATGTGTCGGCAGGCACATCCAGTTTCTCTATGATCGTGCTCGAGAAACCACTGAGCAAACCCTATGAGATGATCGACATGGTGACCACCCCCGACGGTTCGCTCGTGGCTATGGTCCACTGCAACAACTGCACCAGCGACATCAACGCCTGGGTGGGACTCTTTAAGGAATACCAGCAACTTCTTGGTATCAAGGTGGATATGAACGAACTCTACGGCAAACTCTTCAACAAGGCGCTGGAGGGCGACACCGACTGTGGCGGTCTGATGGCCTACAACTACGTGTCTGGTGAACCTGTCACAGGTTTGCAGGAAGGTCGCCCCGTGTTCATACGCTCCGCCAATGACAAGTTCAACCTCGCCAACTTCATGCGTGCCCACCTCTATGGTGCCATCGGCGTGCTGAAGATCGGCAACGACATCCTGCTGAAGGAAGAGAAGATCCGCGTGGACCGCATCACGGGTCATGGTGGTTACTTCAAGACGCCAGGTGTGGGCCAACGCATGCTTGCGGCTGCCCTCAACAGCCCCATCAGCGTGATGGAGACCGCTGGCGAAGGTGGTGCCTGGGGTATCGCCCTGCTGGCAGGCTATGTGGTAAACAATCCCGACAAACTGAATCTTGCCGACTACCTCGAGAACGTGGTCTTCGCAGGGAATACTGGCGTCTCTATCGCCCCCACCGCCGATGATGTCGCAGGCTTCGAGCGTTACATTGAGAACTACAAGCGCTGCCTCCCCATCGAGCAGGCCGCTGTAGACAACAAGAAGTGAAATCAGTAATCCCCGCTCATGAGCGGGGATTACTTTTTATCCTTTAAGTCTGATGACCTCGTCACACTGTTCGGTCACGGTGGGACGATGGGTAAAGAAAAGCTATTGCATTTTGTCTGTGCTATTGCTGCACAAGTATTGTATTTCTTGACTTCGGCGCTTTTATATACATGGTGATACTTTATTTGAAAGTATCACAGCCTTTTTGCTAAAGTAAAACAACTTGTTTTGCTATGTAAAGTGACGTTTCTTCAGTATATAAAGATGCCTTCCAACATAGTAAAACAAGTTGTTTTACTTTTGTAATCAATATCTCGTCAATCTAAGGTCTACATCTTTTATTACATTCCCAATGTTTGTAGAAACTAAGAGGTGGTTTCCATCTGACAACCGTCGTGAATCCTTGAGGCGCATTTAATGGTTTTATGGCCAGAAACAAAAAATAACATAAGGAATCATTGTCATATCAAAAATATTTATTAACTTTGCAGCCTAAGTGCTTATGCTTATAAACCATAAATATTAGAATATGAAAAGAATTATTGTTACTGCGACTATCGCAATGGCCTTTGCCTGTGGGGCAACGGCAGGAGAGAGTGTGAAGGCTACCGTACATGCCGACCAACCCGGTGCCAAGATCAACCGCGAGATCTACGGACAGTTCTCGGAACACCTCGGCTCGTGTATCTACGGCGGCCTCTGGGTGGGAGAAGACTCACAGATCCCAAACATCAACGGCTACCGCAAGGATGTGTTCGACGCGCTGAAGGCTCTGAAGATTCCCGTGATGCGCTGGCCCGGCGGCTGCTTCGCCGACGACTACCACTGGATGGACGGTATCGGTCCGAAGAAAGATCGTCCGTCGCTGCGTAACAATAACTGGGGCGGCACCATCGAGGACAACTCGTTCGGTACCCATGAGTTCCTGAACCTCTGCGAGATGCTCGGCTGCGAGCCGTATATCAGCGGGAACGTTGGATCAGGTACGGTGAAGGAGATGGCCCAGTGGGTGGAGTATATGACCAGCGACGGTGATACCCCGATGGCCCGTCTGCGCCGCGCCAACGGCCGCGACAAAGCCTGGAAGGTGAAGTACTTCGGTATCGGCAACGAGGCCTGGGGCTGTGGCGGAAACATGACACCCGAGTACTACTCGAACGAGTTCCGCAAGTTCAACACCTACCTGCGCGATCAGGGCGACAATAAACTCTACCGCATCGCCTCGGGAGCCTCTGACTATGACTACAACTGGACAGAGGTGCTGATGAAGAACATCGGCCGACAGATGCAGGGAATCTCCTTACATTATTATACTTGTTCTGGCTGGAACGGTTCGAAGGGCTCTGCTACTCAGTTCAACAATGACCAGTATTACTGGGCTCTTGGCAAGTGTACGGAGATCGAGGAAGTGATCCAGAAGCACAAGGCCATCATGGACAAGGAGGATCCTGAGGGTAAGATCGGTCTGCTCGTCGATGAGTGGGGTACCTGGTGGGACGAGGAACCTGGCACCATCGCCGGGCACCTGTATCAGCAGAATGCCCTTCGTGATGCTTTCGTGGCCGCCCTGTCGCTGAACATCTTCCATAAGTACACCGACCGTGTGAAGATGGCTAACATCGCCCAGGTGGTGAACGTGCTGCAGTCGATGATCCTTACCGATCAGGAGGGTACGGGTCACATGGTGCTCACACCGACCTACCATGTGTTCGAGATGTACACGCCGTTCCAGGAGGCCACTTATCTCCCACTCGACCTGGAGAGTGAGATCATGGCCGTGAGCAAGGGCTACTTCAAGGAGAAGAAGGAAGCCAAGGATCAGGGCTATCGTCCCTGCCCGATGCTCTCTGCCTCAGCAGCCAAAACCAAGGACGGTTCAATCGTACTCGCCGTCACCAATGTCAGTCTCGACAAGGATCAGACCATCGACTTCAACTTCGCCGGCTTCAATGCCAAGCAGGTCAGCGGTCGCATCCTCACCTCGAAAAATGCAGCCGACTTTAACGATTTCAACCATCCCGACGTTGTTGCCCCAAAGGCATTCAACGATGCCAAACTGAACAAAGGCTTGCTGACGGTCAAGGCTCCCGCCAAGTCAATTATCGTCCTCAACATCAAATAAGTCAAGTCTTGTCTAACACCATGGTCACACAGTTATAAACGCTGTGTGACCTTTCATCTTTAATCACCAATTATGAACCGAAACTATTCTCTTTTCACCTTCCTCCTTTCGTTTCTTCTGACAGCCTGTACAGAGAAAGTATCACAAAATATGGCATGGCAGGTACAGTCATCGGAAAAGGTCAGCCAGACGGGTGACATTCTGTCAACACCTGATGCTGATACCGACGGATGGATTCCCGCCCAGGTACCCTCTACCCTGATGGGTGTGCTGACGGCCAACGGCCTCGAACCCGAGGCACTGACGGCTGAGGACTATGCCAGGATCGACAAGACACAGTTCGATAAAAGTTGGTGGTATCGCACCACATTCAACCTGCCTACCTTGAAAGAAGGTGAACACGCGCTGCTCGACTTCGACGGCATCAGTTATCGGGCCAACGTCTGGCTCAACGGTCAGCAGATAGCCAACAGTCAGGAGATGGCTGGGGCATTCCGGCAGTTCAAGTATGACGTCACCAAGGCCGTTGCCCAGGAGAATGTCCTCGCCGTCGAGGTGTTCCGTGCCCAACCTGGTGATCCGAATATCGGCTTTGTGGACTGGAACCCGCGTCCTGCCGACGAGAGCATGGGCATCTATCGCGAGGTAAGGGTAAAGACCTGTGGCAACGTAGCCCTCTCCCACTCCGCTGTCCGTTCGAGGGTTAATACAGAGACGTTGGATGAAGCCTGGCTCACCATTTCCACGGAACTGAGGAACCTCTCGGACCAGTCTGTGGAAGGGGTTGTCAAAGGCAGTGCCGACGGACAGACTTTCAGTTATCCTGTGACATTGGCTGCCGGCGAGAAGAAGCGCTTCGTTGCCCCCGAGGAGATCCATATCGACAAGCCTCGTCTGTGGTGGTGTCATAACATGGGTAAGCCTGAACTTTGCGACCTGCATGTGGAGTTTGTCGAGAACGAAAAGGTGTCCGACAGCGAGGAGGTGCGCTTCGGCATCCGCGAGGTGCACAGTTACCTGACGGACGAGGGCTATCGCGGCTTCACCCTGAACGGAAAGAAGATCCTGCTCCGTGGTGCCGGATGGACTGACGACATCTATCTGCGCGACACACCGGAGAGCAACCGTCAGCAATTAAAATATGTACGCGATATGAACATGAACACCGTCCGTCTGGAAGGTTTCTGGGGAACGTCACAGAATCTCTATGACCTCTGCGACGAGATGGGACTGCTCATTCTTGCGGGCTGGAGTTGTCACTGGGAGTGGGAGGACTATCTCGGTACTCCCGTTGAGGAGCCCTACGGCGGCATCATCACACCCGAGAAAATCGCCCTCATTGCCCAGTCGTTTGAGGATCAGGTGATGTGGCTGCGCCATCATCCCTCCATCATCGGCTGGTTCGTAGGCAGCGACAGAATCCCCAAGCCCGAACTGGAGAAGAGTTACCGGCAGTTCCTCAGCGAGCAGGATGACCGCGACTATATCATCTCTGCCAAGAACCTCAAGAGTGAAATCTCAGGATGGTCGGGCACAAAGATGGAAGGGCCTTACGAATATGTGGGTCCGTCGTATTGGTATCAGCCAGAGGCCCCCGGCGGAGCCTTCGGTTTCAACACGGAGACGGGCATCGGAGCCCAGTTGCCTGTAAAGGAGTCGCTACAGAAGATGCTGGACAATCAACTCTGGCCTATCGACAACCGGTGGAATATCCTCTGCACCGCCTCGAGTTCGGAGATGAACACATTAAAGACACTGAACGAGGTAATCCGGCAGCGCTTCGGTGAGACGAAGGACATCGACGAGTATCTGGAGCGGGCCGACCTGCTGAACTACGAGAGTACGAAGGCGATGTTTGAAAGTTTCCGGGTGCGCTGGCCCCATACCACCGGCATCATCCAATGGATGCTCAACGGCGCTCGCCCGGGTATCTACTGGCAACTCTACGACTACTACAAGCAGCCCAATGCGGCCTACTACGGTGTGAAGAAGGCCAATGCCCCCGTTCAGTTGATTTATGATTACTATACCAAGGCCGTCTATGCCGTCAACGAAACCCTGCAACCAGCATCGTACAAGGCATCGGCCAAACTCCTGAAGGGTAATCAGGCTACAGAGGACAGCCTGTCCATAGATATCGCCCCGGGAACCGTAGTCAAGGTCTTCGATGTCGACACGACTGGTGCACCAGCAGCCTTCCTGTTCCTCAGACTGAACGACGAGCAAGGCACAGATATTGCCAACAACGAATATTTCCTCCCCGCCGGTAACGACGTCTACGACTGGTCCCAGACCAACTGGGTACATACACCCATCAAGCAGTATGCTTCGTATGCCATGCTAGAAGGCATGTGTACACGGACTTGCAACTTGTCGGTCACGCCGTCCTCTGAGGGTGTATACGAGGCCACGGTCAGCAATGCCTCAGACAAGGTAGCCTTCATGATCCGTTTGACAGCCAAGGACCAGAACGGCGAACTGATATGCCCTGCCTACTGGTCGGACAACTACCTGACGCTGGCTCCAAGAGAGTCGCGCACCGTGACCTGTCGGATGCCGTCATTGCCTGCGAATACGGCAGTCATCATCGAGATATCCGAGTAAATTAACTATGTTTAGAAAAGAAATATTCCGAAACTGTCACTCGTTTCGGAATATTTTTGTATCTTTGCACGCAAATCATCGTTTAACAATTAATTATTCATTATGAACGACAACAAAGTTATGAACAAGGCAGCGGATAATATCCGTATCCTCGCTGCCTCAATGGTTGAAAAGGCCAAGTCGGGTCACCCCGGCGGTGCCATGGGTGGTGCAGACTTCATCAACACCCTGTACAGTGAGTTCTTAGTATATGACCCCGAGAATCCCGCATGGGAAGGTCGCGACCGCTTCTTCCTCGATCCCGGTCACATGGCTCCGATGCTCTATAGCCAACTCTGCCTCATCGGCAAGTACACGCTGGAGGATCTGAAGAACCTGCGCCAGTGGGGGTCGGTGACTCCCGGTCACCCCGAGCGCGAGATTGAGCGCGGCATCGAGAACACCAGCGGTCCCCTCGGACAGGGTCACACCTTCGCCGTCGGTGCTGCCATCGCCGCCAAGTTCCTGAAGGCTCGTCTGGGCAACGTGATGAACCAGACCATCTACGCCTACATCTCTGACGGTGGCGTGCAGGAGGAGATCTCGCAGGGCGCCGGCCGTATCGCCGGTAATCTCGGCCTCGACAACCTCATCATGTTCTACGACGCCAACGATATCCAGTTGTCTACCAAGACCGAGGTGGTGACCTGCGAGGACACCGCCAAGAAGTACGAGGCCTGGGGCTGGTACGTGCAGAAGATCGACGGTAACGACGTCGACCAGATCCGCGAGGCCATCAAGAAGGCCCAGGCCGAGAAGGAGCGTCCTTCTCTCATCATCGGCCATTGTGTGATGGGTAAGGGTGCCCGCAAGGCTGACGGTTCTTCCTACGAGAGCAACTGTGCTACCCACGGCGCTCCTCTCGGAGGCGATGCTTATATCAACACGATGAAGAACCAGTGAAGGAGTTATATGCTAAGCGTGCTGAGGAACTGAAGAAGATCGTGGCTGAACGCTATGCTGAGAAAGCCGAGTGGGCCAAAGGACATCCCGTACAGGCCAAGCAACTCGAGGAGTGGTTCAGCGGCAAGGCTCCCGTCATCGACTGGAGCAAGGTGGAGCAGAAGGCCGGCTCGGCTACCCGTAGCGCCTCGGCTGCCGTCCTCGGCCAGTTGGCTGAGCAGGTGCCCAACATGATCTGCGCTTCTGCCGACCTCTCTAACTCCGACAATACCAACGGCTTCCTGAAGAAGACCCACGACATCGTGAAGGGCGACTTCACAGGTGCCTTCTTCCAGGCTGGCGTGGCTGAGTTGACGATGGCATGCTGCTGCATCGGTATGGCCCTCCACGGCGGTGTCATCCCCGCCTGCGGTACCTTCTTCGTGTTCTCCGACTATATGAAGCCCGCCGTCCGTATGGCTGCCCTCATGGAACTGCCCGTGAAGTTCATCTGGACCCACGATGCCTTCCGTGTAGGCGAGGATGGTCCTACCCACGAGCCCGTGGAGCAGGAGGCACAGATCCGCCTGATGGAGAAACTGAAGAACCACCACGGCAAGAACTCCGTGCTCGTGGTTCGTCCGGCCGATGCCGAGGAGACCACCGTCTGCTGGCGCATGGCCATGGAGAATACCGACACTCCGACCGCTCTCATCTTCTCTCGTCAGAACATTGAGATGCTGCCCGAGGGCAACGACTACTCGCAGGCTACGAAGGGTGCATACGTGGTTGCCGGCAGCGATGAGGACTACGACGTGATCCTGCTCGCCAGCGGTTCCGAGGTGTCTACGCTGGAGGCTGGTGCCAAGTTGCTGGCTGCCGACGGCATCAAGACCCGCGTGGTCAGCGTTCCTTCCGAGGGTCTGTTCCGCAGCCAGCCGAAGGAGTATCAGCAGAGCGTGCTGCCCGCAGGCAAGAAGAAGTTCGGTCTGACCGCTGGT
>ONPM01000076.1 GCA_900319715.1 uncultured Prevotella sp. | reverse complement strand
GCCTCGCTGTAGACGCGGATGATGGGTTCGGTATTCGACTTGCGGAGGTGAACCCAACGGTCGGGGAAGTCGATCTTCACGCCGTCGATATCATTGACCGTTGCGCTGTTGTCGTTGGCAAACATCTCCTTGACCTTCGCCAGGATGGCATCGACATCGGTACCTGGGGTGAGGTCAATGCGGTTCTTGGCAATCTGATAGTCAGGGAAAGTCTTGCGCAGTTCGCTGACGGTGCAGCCCTTCTGTGCCAGGCTGGAGAGAAAGAGGGCGATGCCTACCAGGGCATCGCGGCCGTAGTGGCTCTCGGGGTAGATGACTCCGCCGTTGCCTTCGCCGCCGATGACGGCGCCGACCTCCTTCATCTTCGTGGTGACGTTGACTTCTCCGACAGCGGCGGCAAAGTACTGACCGCCGTGACGCTCGGTGACGTCGCGCAGGGCGCGGGTAGAAGAGAGGTTAGAGACGGTGACTAAGCCCGTGTTCAGACCACCCCGCCCTCCGGGCACAGAAGATTGCTCCATTAAGACGCAATCGCCTGACTCAGGAGTGGAAGATAATACATAGTCGGCGACGGAGACGAGGGTGTATTCCTCACCGAACATCGTACCGTCTTCGCAGATGAAGGCCAGACGGTCTACATCGGGGTCGACGACGATGCCGAGGTCGAAACCGCCTTTCTTCATCTTGTCCATGATGTCGTGGAGATTCTTCTCCAGCGGCTCGGGGTTATGGGCGAAGTCGCCCGTGCACTCGCCGTTGAGAATCTCGTAGTCGACGCCGAGGGCTTGGAAGAACTCGGGGAGGATGATGCCGCCGACAGAATTGATGGTGTCGGCACAGACGCGGAACTGGCGCTTGTGGATGGCCTCGCGGTCAACGAGTTTCAGTTGGAGCACAGCGTCGATATGGCGACGGTTATAGGTGTCGTCTATGGTGCAGGTACCGAGTTGGTCTACCTCGGCGTAGTTGAAGTCTTCTGCCTCTGCCATGCGCAGCACTTCGGCGCCGTCGGCAGCGGTCAGGAACTCGCCCTCGCGGTTGAGCAGTTTCAGGGCATTCCATTGGCGGGGATTGTGTGAGGCGGTGATGATGATGCCGCCGTCGGCTCCCGACATGCGAACAGCCAACTCGGTGGTGGGGGTGGTAGCGTAGCCGATGTCAAGCACATCGTAACCCATGCCCATAAGGGTGCCGACCACCACGTTGCGGACCATGAGACCCGAGATGCGGCCGTCGCGACCCACGACGATCTTTTTGCCGCCAATAAACTGCGCATAGGCGGTGGTGAACTTGACGATGTCAAGTGGATTGAGCGTGTCTCCTGTCTGTCCGCCGATAGTACCGCGGATGCCGGAGATAGATTTGATCAATGTCATATTGATTGTGATTTATAGAATACGATAGAGTTTTCCTGACGAGATGGCGACTTACTGATTTGAGATTTGTATCTCGCGCTGGAACGTGATGGTGTAGAAGAAGGGCGTCACGTTTGACGAGGCATAGACATGCCCCTGGGTGTGAGGCACGATGAGCCGCACCTTGGCACACTCGTCATCCATTGACTGGGGACGGCCTACCTTAATATACGTGAGGGGTACAAGCCAGCCTGCGGGAACGGAAGAACTGTAGGCACTGGCCATACGACCACTTAGGAAACTGGCCGTGAAAGTGCCTGAGGTACAGGTGACGGTCATCCGGTCTGGAACAGAGGCGTAGCCCACAGTATTGTTGAAGGTCATCGTAGAGTCGTTAAGGATGTCATACTCGGTGTAACGGCAGTCGAGAGTGACACTCTCTCCGCTCTTGATGTTGTCGCCACAGCCGGGACGGACAATCTGCATGTAGACGCCGCTCTTGTCGAGTTTGACAAATTCGCGACGCTGCAGGTCGGTCTTATAGCCGTTCTTCACGAACTCTTCTTCAGAGATGACGGTAAAGGAGGAGTCGGCGATGAACTTCGAGATGGCGTTGCGCTCTTTTTCCTTCTTGTCACCATAGGTCTCATAGTCGTTGCAACTGGTGAGTACAACGGCGATGAGTATCAGTATGTATGCCAATTTCTTCATATCGACTGCAAAGTTACATCTTTTTTTTCAGACATAGGGGCAGATTTAGACATATTAACATAAGAACATGTCTCTAAAACAGTCCTTCAGTCTAACCCTTCAGCAGGTCGGCATAGGCGACGAAGGCCTGTCGGACCACTTGTACGGCCTCGTCGATTGTCATGTCGAGGTGTCCGCCAGAGGCGTTGAGGTGTCCGCCGCCGTTGA
Source organism: uncultured Prevotella sp. (assembly GCA_900319715.1). Classification (GTDB taxonomy): domain Bacteria; phylum Bacteroidota; class Bacteroidia; order Bacteroidales; family Bacteroidaceae; genus Prevotella. The sequence continues at coordinate 13,399 of ONPM01000076.1, read as the reverse complement.
AGAACTCTGCCGCCATCTTGTTACAGGGGAAGTTGTCGACGGAGCGCAGCGAAATCCAGATACGGGGCTTTTCGGAGTCTTCGCGCAGCGACATGGAGAGTTTCAGCCCGCGGATCTGCTGGGGGATGTTGACGAGGCCCTCGGCATCGCCCTTGATGAAGTGGAACTTCTTCTGTTCCTCGCGGGTGATGGTGTAGAAAGCGGCATGGTACTCGGGCAGATAGACCAGTTTCTGATACAACACGAAACCCATCAGGCGGATACGGTCCTCGGAGTAGTTGTGATAGACGTTGCGGTAGATACGGTCTTTGTCGATGTGCTTGGTAAGCAGTTCGCCGATGATGAAATAGATTTCAGGGCGGCTGCTGTTGTAGAGAAATCCGCCTGTGTCCGTCATCATGCCACAGTAGACGGGAACGGCGAAATGCTTGTCGAGTTTGTCGAAGTCTCCTAACTGCCAGACGATACGGAACACAAGTTCAGAGGTGCTGCACGCCTCGGGCTCTGAGATAGTGAGCACGGCGGGCACGTCAGGGTCGAGATGATGGTCGATAAGCACCTTTGGGGCCGGGGAGCCAACGAGGGCTGCCTCCATGTCCTGGACACGGCTGGTCGTGTTGTAGTCGAGGCAGAACACGAGGTCGGCAATCTTGAAGAGCATGTCGCACTTCTCTTTGTGCTTGTCGTAACGCACGATCTTATCTGTATTAGGCAGCCATGCCAGGAAGTCGGGATACAGGTCGGGTACGATGACTCTTATGGCAGGTGATGAGAATAGTGCCAGCCGTTTCGATGAGTTGGTCCAATTGGCTGAGTTGGGAGTCGTTTAGGATATTGATGTTCATATCTTAATTTTGTTTATAGTTTATAGTTTATAGATGATTACTTTCTTCCGTGGTCTGTTTTGTTTTTTATTGTTTATAGATGATTACATTCTTCCATAGTCTGTTTTCTCTATAGTTTATGGTTTATAGTTTATAGATGATAACCTGGCAAGCCATTCATCAGCCTATAGAAGTAATCAACTATAAACTATAAACAAAAAACTATAAACTTTAAACTATAAACATAAAATTATTAAAATAGTTTGTTCGGATAAACACCCTCATCGACTAACTGCTGGATGCGGGCGACGGTTGAGTCGCGGTCGGCAGTTTGTTCGGATAAACACCCTCATCGACTAACTGCTGGATGCGGGCGACGGTTGAGTCGCGGTCGGCGGCGTAGGTGACGCCGAACCACTTCGATGTGGTGTCGAGTACCTCAACCGTAGCAGTACCGTCGGTGATGAGTTTGTTGACCATCAGGGGAATGAAGAACTCGGCTTTGAGGTTCTCCATGTTCTTCGGGTCAGAGAGGAACTCCTTGAAGTAGGCCTCAGAATACTCGAAGTAGTCGGGGGTGAAGCCCCACATGTTCATCGAGACAGGCGTGTTATCGTCGACGACCACCCATTGTCCCTGCTCATCCTTGTAGCGGATAGGCTCTGAGGCAGCACCGGCATTGGAGCCGTCGGCTGCACAGCGCACAATCTCTGTACGCTCCACGACGGTGGTCAGATGGCCCTTGTCGTTCTTCGAGCAGATGCCGCGGGCAACGGTGCCGTTTTCGCTCAATGTGTTGCCTACGCGGAAGCCCACCATCGCATACTGGTTCTTGGCGCCCTCAGGCAGATTGGCCAGATACTTGCCGATGACCATGAAGGCATCGCGGTTGTAGAAGTCGTCGCAGTTGATGACGCAGAAGGGCTCCTTGATCACGTCCTTACCCATCAGCACGGCGTGGTTTGTACCCCAAGGCTTCTGACGACCCTCGGGAACACTGAAGCCCTCGGGCAGGGCGTCGAGTGCCTGGAAACAGAGTTCGCACTTCACCTTGCCTTCATATTTGGAGAGGATCTGGGTGCGGAACTGCTCCTCGAAATCCTTGCGGATGACCCATACAATCTTGCCGAATCCGGCCTGGATGGCATCGTAGATACTATAGTCCATGATGGTCTCGCCGTTGGGGCCCAGACCGTCGAGTTGCTTCAGGCCGCCGTAACGGCTGCCCATGCCTGCTGCAAGCAGAAATAATGTCGGTTTCATAATGTTGTTATTTTGAGTTATATTTGATAATTGACTGCAAAGGTACTAATTTTTTTTTAGACAGAAGAACAAATAAAGACATAGTAACATATTAACATATATTTTTTTAGACATAGTAACATATTAACATATATTTTTTAGACATAATGACATAAGAACATATCTGCCCTTTCTTAAGCGCAGCCATTTGTTAATATGTTACTATGTCTAAAATAGTTATTTTGTCTTAGAACGGGTAGCCGATGGCGAAGTGGATGGTGTTGGCTTTCCTGAAACTGGGTATGTTGAAGTAGCCTGACTTCCCGGTGTCGTAGGGGAAGTGGAGGGCGAAACCCCAGTCGAGGCGGATGACGAGGAAACCGAGGTTGTAGCGCAGGCCGATACCCGTTCCCAGGGCGAGGTCGTTGAAGAATTCTGAAGGGGTGAACTCCATCATTTTCATGACTCTGTAATCATCTTCGTATTGCTCTTCAGGCGAATTGCCGTCTTCGTCATAGCCCCTTTCCTTGTATGCTTCATAGTCTTCTAGCAGGTCTGTGGCATTTAATCTCCACACGTTGCCTGCATCGAAGAAGAGGGCACCTTCGAGGTTGCCGAAGAGCGGTGTACGGTATTCAAGGTTGGCCACAAATTTCAGGTCGCCGTTGCGGTAGGCGTAGTTGTACTGTCTGTTCTTGACGTCGAATTCGGACAGGCGTCCAGGGCCTATATCACGTATGGAGAAGGCTCGGAGGCTGTTGGCACCACCCACGTAGAACAGTTCGGTGACGGGGGCGTCGATACAATTTCCGTAACTGTAGATGACGCCGGCATTGAGATGTCCCACGAACTTCGATGCCATACCTATCGACCAGGTCTTCGTGAAGTCGGTCTCCAAACGCACGAACTGGGCGTATGGTGACTTGAACCACGTCTTGTATTTTTCATCGTAGCCTTTTCCACGGGCGAGGTCGATGAGCGAGGTGATGTTACCGCTCTCCTCGATGGTGGTCTCCCAGCGGATGGGGTGACGCAGGTTAGCGGGGCTGGTGTAGGTATAGGTGTAGCGCATGGTGGGGATGAGGTAGTCTGCCATCGTGATTTCTATGTAGGGATTCTTCTGGATGACAGAGTCGTACTTCTCCGTGGTGGTGTTCTTGAACTGATACTTCACCGTCAGCGGCGAGAACTCATGACGGCTGGTGGCGGTGGGCTGCCAGCGGTAGGTCCATTCGCCAGACACAACGTGCATCTTGTAGAATTCAGGTCTCCTGACGATATCGGTAGAGACTTTCGCATAGGTGGTAGGTGCGGCATAAGGACGTTTGCGGCGGATGCGACGACCGTTCTTGTCGCGGCGTACACGATCGCTGTTATAGAACGGAGCGATGATGCGGGGGAACTCGATGGCGATGTCGGCACCATACTGGTAGGTGTTGGAATTGTAGCCACCGCCATGCTGCCACTCGTAGGATCCGTGCAGGTTGATGTCGAGTTTCTCGCCGCCGCGGAAGAGGTTACGACGTGTGAAACCGATCTTCGACCCAGGACCGTAGCGAAGACTGCTGCGGCCGATGACATTGGCCTCGAAGTAGAAGTCGTAAGGCTTGTCGAACACGCAGTTCAGGTTGAGGTCGAGTGTATCTGTCCCCGTTCTGGGGGTGAACTGGAAGTCGGTGGTTGAGAAGACGCCTGTGGCATTGATCTTACTGGCCGACTCGAGGTAGTTGTCGTAGTTGAACTCCTGACGCGGACGGAGGCGGAGGTTCTTCAGGATGACGTTAGGCCGGATAGGCGGATTCTTGCCGTTGTAACGGATGACGAGGTGACGGCGCTTGACACTGTCGGTGAGTTGTTCGCGCATGCTCTTGCGGAACTGTACGGCGATGTTGCCGATGTACCACTTCTGGAGGGCTTCCTGAGGCAGGTCGTTGGCCAGTTGGAAACGGAGTTGTGCCTGTCCGGCCACTTGGAAGGTGTCGGCGAGGTAGGAGGCAAAATTGTTGCTGTAATAGTAGTAGCCGTTGTTGCGGAAAAGGGTGGTGATGCGGTTCCGCTCCCCGTCGAGAGCAGAGACGTTGAAGGCATCCTTCGACTTGATGAGCGCCTCGCTGCGGGTGGAATCGATGAGGGTCTTAAGGGAGTCGGGGAAGTTGACGTAGGCCACGCTATCGAGGGTGAAGAGGGTGTCGAGGCGGACGGTATAGCCGATCTTGCACTTCTTCGGGTTCTTTTGTGGCACCTTCTCGTAGGTAACCTCGCTGCGGAAGTAGCCATTGTTCTTGAGAACGGACTGTGCGACGGAAGCGCGCAGGGCCGGGTTCACCTTACTCATCAGCACGGGGGCTCGGCCGAAGGACTTCTGCATCCAACGGGCGAACTTGGAGTCTTTGTTGGCGTATTTGTTGTAGACCCACAGCCGCCACGACCAGGGGGTGTGGTAGTAACTGCTGCCGAAGAGGGACCCGTTGGGAGCCATGGCCAAGGTGGCTTCGACTTCTTCCTTGGTCTCGTCGAGGTGATCCTGGAAGGGGTTTTCCTTTGGTTCGTCGACGTAGGTGATAGACGTCAGACCCGTGAAGAGTTGGTCGTCCTCGGGGATGTTCTTGGTCATGGAACAAGAGACGAAGAGGAAGATGGAAGAAATTAGAAGAAGGCAGAAGGAGAGAGAGGACAATAGTCTGCCTGCAAACCGTTTTGGCCTGCAAGTCATTTGTCCTTGGTCTTCTTTTGTCTTCCTATATCTTCTTTTATCTTCTTTCATTTTCCACTATTTTTATACTGTCAACTTTTATACTGTCAACTTTTATGCTGTCTCGCCGCATCATGGGCTGACGCCCTGAAGACTGTTGCTCTGAGGAACGCCGCATAAGCATGGGCTGTGACTCTTTCTTCCAGAAGCGGAAGATATCCCAGAAGTTGTCGAGTTTACGTCGCCAGACGAAACCGACGCCGTACTCGCTGGTGTAGCCTTCGAGCCAGTCGTACACGTTCTGCTTGTAGAACATCTTCAGATTCTGGGTGCCGTTCTGGTTCAGACGGTACTCCATCGTCACGTTGTCGAAGAACGACTGCTTCTGCCCCATGGCGGCATTGTCACCCGAGGATACCAGTCCGCCGATCTCGATGCGGAGGCGGTTGTCGAAGAACCGTTTGGCGAACTTGAACGAATAGTCTGTATGGGTCGTGCCGGTGGCGTCGGTACTGTTGTCGATGCCTACACTCAGGTCGAGGGTCTTCAGGGCGGAACCCGTGATGTTGTTGATCTCGCTCTGGAGGAACGAACTGAGGGCGTCGTTCATGGAGAACCTGCCCGTGTTGCCGTCGGCGAGATACATACCCGTGGTGAGCATCGTGACGGCGATCTTGCCGCGCTCCTCGGTCGACATCGCGGAGAGTTCTGAATTGACGACATTGTCCTCAGGGGCCTCGATGGTGAACTGCAGGCCCATATCGTTGAGGGTCTTGGTGATGACGACGCCACAGTCGAAGGCCACGCTACGGCCGATGCCGCTCTCGTCGGTGACGGTGGCCTTGGTGCGCTCGGTGGCGGTGAGGTTCAGTCGCGGGTTCATGGGGTCGCCCGTGAACTCCACATAACTGCCGTTTTTGATGGTGAAGGTCTTCAGTGGGATGACGGGCAATGAGTATTTCATCTCGCCGGTGGTGAGGGTATAACGGCCTGTGAGGTTGAGTCCGTCAGTGTCGTATTTCATCCGCAGGTCGCCTCCGCCCGTCAAGTCGGCATAGTTGGTCTGCTCGGGGTTGAGGTTGCAGACGAAGTGGGCACCCTCCGACACACCGATGGTGAGGTCGGCTTTTAGGCCGGTAGGCTTGGGACGCGTGATGACGGTCTTGGTGGAGTCGGAGAAGTCTGTGAACTGCACCAGTTCGTCGAGACGGTCGTCGGCCGAGAGGGGCGAGTCGAGCAGCATATAGGTGAGGTCTGTGGAGCCGAGCACGTCCAGCCGGCCTCGCACGTTGAGCATGTCGAGTGGCCCCTGCATCCTGGCGGCGAGGTTGACGAAGGCCTTGCCCCAGGCAATCGATTTGGTTTCCTGCTTGGCGTTGATGAGCAGCAGGTTGCGGGCGCGCACCCGAAGATCCATAAGGATATGGTCGAGGTCGGAGAAGTCGATGCTACCCATCATGTTCAGGGGCTCGTCGTTGTAGGCATAGAGTCCGAAGTTCTCCAGAAGCAACTTGCTGCCTACGATGCGGATGGGGTCGTTGTCGAAACGCATGCGGATGCCGTATGGGATGCTGAGGAGGTGGGCATCGTCGACATATACCTCGCCGTTGATGTCGGGGTGTCGGGTGGTACCTCTGACGGTCATGCTGCCTTCGGCATAGCCGTCGAGGCCGAAGATCTGGTCTGGTGCGAAGCCGTTGACGAGCGACAGGGGGGTGCGCTTCATGTCGAGCGTGGCGTCGATCATGCCCTCGCCCTTGTTCCAGTAGGTGCCTCTGAACAGCCCGAACTCCTTTTCGTCGAGCATCAGTCGGGCTTCGATGGCGTGGGTGTCGTCTTCCTTTTGCAGATAGACCATTTCTGTGCTGAGGTTGCCCATGTAGGCTCCTTCGTAGGTCATGCCGGCTACAGCCATGTCGGAGGCCATGGAAATATGCTCATCCTGGTCTTGCAGGATATGGTAGTCGCCGTTGAGTTCGCCGGTGATGCGGGGCAGGTAGGGTATCACCGCCGTCAACTCTCCCAGGTCGACGTGGTGCAGGCTGACGGTAAGGTCTTGCAGCATGGTCGAGTCCTGGTTCTCTGTGTAGATCTTCATACCGGTCTCGTCGTCGGAGATGAGGTCTACCTTGGCCTGTATCTTCTTGTTGCCTGCCAGGAAGATGTAGTTGTCCTTGTTCAGGTTGAACTCTTTATAGCCCAGGGTCGGACGGTCGGGCATCAGCCTGAAGCGCATGCCGTTGTTCTCCATCTCTGCTGTGGCTCCGATGCGTACGCCCATGCGCCCCTTGGCATCGTAGAAACGCAGGCCGGCCAGTGCCCCGTGCTCATGGAAATGGCCGTCGACGAGGGCGTTGAAGACGAACTGCGGATTCTTGCGGTTGTTGCACACTTGCCCCTGATAGGTCAGCCGCTCGCCTTTCTGTATGAAACTCAGGCGGACGGTGTCGATCAGGAGACTGTCGTAGTGGAGCGAGTAGAGGTGTCCCTGGCCGTTGATGCCGGTCTCGGGCGAGGTGGTCAGGTCGAGGGCCATCTCCTTGAAGTCGGTGCCCATGACTCTCAGCAGGTGGGCTATCGGGTTCTCGCGTTGGCTCTCCAAGTGGAGTTTCATCACAGGCAGCAGGGCCTTGATGGCTGGCTGGTCGATGACTTTCTCATGATACTGTCTCATCACCGAGTCGGTAAGGATGCTGGCCTGGTCGATCAATTTCTGGTAGCCGCCTGAGGCATCGAGTTTCAGGATGAAGTCGCCGCTCTGTACTCTGGCGTAGGTTGTATCGGGATTGGTCTTCAGCAGGATACCAACGTCGCCTGGGGAGTAGGTCTTGCGGGCATCCTTCACGTAGACGTCGTTCAGCCGTCCGCTGATGTAGTGGGTCGCTTTCATGTCGGAACTGACCTTGAGGCTGCCGTTCATGCCGATGGTGAGGGGACTCCCCACGAGCCGCATCTGGAAGAGGTCGGCCTTGCTGAAGTCTCCGCTGACGGTCCCTTCTATCTGGCGGGTGTCGAGCATCAGGTCGGCGCCGATGCAGCCTTCGAGGATCTGGTTGTGGCCATAGATGTCTACCTGTCCCTGTCCGTTGGACAGCAGTGCCGATGCCGTCAGGTTGTCCAGGTCCCACTTGCCGTATTGCAGTCTCTGGATGACGGCTTCGGCATTGAGCCGGCTCTGGGGCGACAGAAGGTCGGTGCCGTAGCCTGAGGCCGTGATGTCGGCTGTCAGGGCGTGGATGGAGTCCTTGGGCAGGAAGTGGTGCAGGTTCAGGTCGCGGATGTTGACGGTGGCGTCGTAGGCTGTTCTGTCAGGCACCAGCGAGCCGTTTGCGTCGAGGGGGATGCTGGCCTTGCCACTCATCTTGATGTTGCCTCGCGCCTCGCTGAGCGTCAGGTCGGTGGCGTAGTTCGTGCCGTCGGCGGTCAGCCTGCCGTCGAGGGTAATGCCATCGGGTATGCGGAGCGTGTTGCTCATCTGGGGGTCGATGAGGGCGGTCATGAAGTTCAGTTGCTTGGTCTGGGCCTCTATCTGGATGTCGGCCTTCATGCGGCTGAGGTCTCTCACGTGGTCGGCCGTGCCCTTGATGGTGGCATGCAGGGCGGTGGCCAGGTCGATGTCGATGCCCGTCAGGTCGATGTGCTCCATGTTGCCGTCTGCCGAGCCTCGGATGATGAGCGGACGGTTGGGGAAGTGCTCAGTGAATTTCTGTGGCAGCGGGCCGGCCAGGGTGAAGATGTCTTGCTTGCCCAACTGGGCGAACAGTCTCAGCCTGAAGGTGCCGGGCGTCTGCTCGTCAAAGGCGCTGAAGTCCATGTCGGTGTCGAGCATGATGTTCGAGTCGGGCGTCTTCAGCGTCAGCAAGGGTAGCCGGATGTGGTTGAAGGTGGAGTCGAGGTTCACGCCGCCGGTCAGTTCCGTCACCTGCAGTCCGCTCTTGTCTTTCAGCGCCGCGTGGCGGATGAAGAGCGAGGTGCCGCCGGGGGTGTAGCAGACGGAGTCGAGGCCGATGGCGACGTCGCTCAGACCGATGGGCTCATAGCCGAATCTTCCGTCTTTCAGGTCGAGGCTTCCCACCTTGTATATGGGCTTGCCGAGGTCGACCAGTACTTTTCTGGCCACGGCTCTGCCCAGGGTGAAGTCCATGTCGAGCGTGTCGTTGGGCAGGTGCAGGGTGACGTCTGCCTGGTGGATTGTGAGGCTGTCGGCGTCGATGCGCCACCGCAGGTCTGATGTCGTCGTGTCTACGGCTGCCGTGTCGCTCAGGGCGATGTCGAGACGGGCCTGGTTGAGGCGGGCGCCGTTCACCTCGACGGTCTCCTGTCCCAAGTCGATGCCTCTCGACTGTAGCCACAGTTCGTCGAAACTGCCCTTGATGCGCAGGTCGCTGATGAAGCCGTTGGTGTTCACCTTCGCCTGATGCAGCGAGAGTTCCTTGATCACCACTCGCTGTCGCAGCAGGGGGAGCAGCCGCACGTTGGCTATCAGTTTGTGGACGTCGGCGATGGTGTCTCTCACCTGTGGCAGCGAGTCGTTTTGCTTGATCATGCGGAAGTCGTCGATACCCAGGTCGAGGGGCCACTCCAGGTTGACGTGTCCTACGGAGATGTCCATGCCTGTCTTCTCCGAGGCGATGGACGTCACCTTCTGCGCCATCGAGTTCTGAACGGGCGGCAGGTAGAGTAGGGCGGCGAGTATGACGAACAGCAGCAGGGGCGTGAGTACCGCTATCCCCAACCACTTGAGTAGTTTCTTCATCCGTTTTCACGAAAACCGATGCAAAAGTACAATAAAAAAGTGGAAAGTGATGGGTGGAAGGTGAAAATTTTCTCTGGCGGTAGCAAATTCTTCATTCTTCACTCTTCACTCTTCACTTTATATGGGGTGCGCAATGGCGTATCTCAACTGGCAGGGTCTCGACGCTGAGACTGTCGGCGGTGATGCGCAGTCGCACCATCGCGGCACGGGCGTTGAGAGGCTTCGGCTGGTCGAAGATGAAGTTGCCGATGCTGTAGTAGATCTTTCGGCCGCCATAGTCCTCGACACTCTGCAGGGTATGGGTATGGTGGCACACGAGCACGTCGGCGCCGGCATGCACGAGCATGTGGGCATCATGGCGCTGGCGGGGCACGGGCTCCAACTTGTGCTCCTGCCCCCAATGGAGGCTGACGATGATGACGGCGGTGGAGTCTTGCTGGCGCAGACGGTAGACGCGTGCCAGCAGCGAGTCCATCGGCTCCTGGCTCACGCAGGGCTTGTCCGGCAGGTAGGCATAGTTCTCCAGGGCGAGTCGCAGCGACGGCACGAGCCACACCTTCCTTGGCTCTGAAGCCAACAAGACGGGCTCTGCGGCCTCCTGCATGTTCTCCCCAGCCCCGATGGGCACCATCCCCGATGCCAGAATGTTGTTCCTCGTATCGATGAGGCCTTCGCGCCCCTGGTCGATGGAGTGGTTGTTGGCGAGGTTCAGGTGGGTGATGCCGTGCTGCCTTAGGGTGTCGAGCCACTCGGGTTCGCCCCTGAAGATGAAGCGCTTGAAGACGGGCGACTTGATCTTCGTGGCCGGACACTCGAGATTGCCCACGACCACTTGTGCCGACTGAAACACGGAGTCGACGCCCTCCGAAAAGAGATGGCTCACACCGTGGCGTTCGATTGCCTGGCGCACCCCGCGGTCGAGCAGGATGTCGCCGGTGAGGAGGATGGTTGTTGTATCGTGGAGTGTGGAGTGTGGAGTGAGGAGTGAGGATACTTCTGCAGCAGAAACTACAGTCGTATCAGAGGAAGAAGGTATTCTCACTCCACACTCCTCACTCCTCACTCCTCGAGTCAGAAGAGCAAGACTAACACCCAGAACTATAGAAAAACTCCTCATTCGCCTCGGGCAGTTTCTTCAGCGGCACGAACAGCGGATTCATCCACTCGGGCACACCCTTGCGGGCGTTCTTCTCCAACTGCTTCTGCCACTCCTCGTCGGTCAGGCGGGGTTCGCTGATGGGCTGGATGAACTCACGGTAACTGAACACGGCACCGCGGGTCAGATAGAGGTAACCGCCGATCTCGACCACGACATAGATCTCATCGGCATCGCCGACGGCCTCGAAGAGGATGGACTTCTCAGGATTGTTGTCGGCATTGGCGGTATAGACATCGGCCACGAGGGCTACCTTCTTGTCGGCTCCCTGCACGTCGCTCCAGCCCATGAGATACTGGTCTTCGCCGCGGACAAGGTCGAGGGAGATGTTCTCGAACGTGGCGCCGATGCACTTCAACTGGTCGTACTCCTCGTCGGCAGGCTCCTTTCCGGCCAACTCCTTCTCGCTGATGGCCAGCAGGAACTGGGCCTCCTCGCGCATGCGCTGGGTGACATCCTTCACTTTCTCCGTGAGCATGTCCTCCTGTTTCAGCACCTTCTCCGTGTTGTCGAGCAGTTCGATGGCCTTCTTCCAGAAGCCTGTGTTGGGCTCCACATAGCCTTTCACCACGGGCTCGGGTATCTCGTCGCCGCCACCACACTCGGCACCCATCGGCTGCTTGGCGTAGAGGATGGCGTCGTGCTTCAGTTCGGCCCACGAGGCGAGCACGGCGTTCAGGTCTTTCTTGTCCCACTCGGGTGTCACCATGAAGTAGGGCATCTTCTCCTTGCCCTCCTTGTCGGTGAGCACCTTCAGCGTGTGCATCCATTGCGTGCAGGTGGTCTCGCTCCAGTCGATCTCGCCCATGCGCTTCTTCATGGCCTTGAGGCTGTCGCCGAAGGCTTTCCACTCGGTCTTCTCCTGCATCAGGATCTGCTCGGCTGAAGATACGCCCATGGCGGCGAAGAAGTCGAGGCCCTTGGGCACGGCCCGCCGGGTGGGCTTGCCGTCGTAGTCGACCATCTTCAGCAGCACCTCGGCGTCGGGCTGGTAGCGCTGGGGCATCACGTTGATCTTGTTGTGGCTGGTCTTCTCAAACTTCGGGCGGATGCGGGTCTGCTTGTTGCCGATGTCGGTGAGCGAGGCGGTGATCTTGGCGATGGCCTGGTCGTTGTGGATCAGGTCTTCCATCTGCAGGCCGGTCTTCTCCACCTCGGCCATCACCTGCGGCAGGCTGAGATTGTCAGACTGGCCCATCATCAGGGTGATGATGCCGTTCATGGTGTTGTAGAGTTTCTGGGTGGTCTTGTCGCGACCCAGGGCGCAGGCCTGCTGGACGGCGGCCAGCACCTCGTCTTCGTTCTGCATGCCGAAGGGGACGGTCTGCAGCCACATCATGCCGCGGAAGTATCGCTGCAGTTTCTCCGTGCGGGTGTAATGGCCTCGCGGACGGAAGAGGCTGTAGGGGAACATGATGTCGTGATAGTCTTCCATGAACTCGCTGGTGTTGTTGACGGCCTCCGTCGCATTCCTTACTTCCTCGGCCTCGATGGAACCAGCCTCGCGGTCGAAGATCCACTCGCCGGTGAACAGTTTGTGGGCGATGTTGTAGAACTCGGCGTTATGATGGGCCAGTGCGTTGACCTTCTCGTCGGCGCCCGACCATCTCTCCATGTTGTAGAGCAGTTCGTGCATGTTGCGGGTGAACTTGACGATCATCGGCAGCAACTTCTGCTCCTCGATCTCGCGGAGTGCGCAGTCGATGTAGAGGTGGTAGAGTTGCAGATAGAGGTCGGTGGTCACGAAGTTGGGGAACTGCGAGTAGTCGTTCTGCTCGTAGATGTTGAACAACTGGTCGTGGTCAGCGGGCACGATGGCGAAGCCGTCCTTGGCCAGATGCTGGCAGAGCAGCGAGTCGAACTCCTTGATCTGCGTGGGGTTGGAGAGGTTCTGCATGTTCACGCGCAGACCTTCGCCAGCCGCGAAGTTCTCTTTCTGCAGTTCGGCCTCGCGGGCTTGCATGCGGTCGATGAAGGCTTGCTCCTGATCGGTGAACTTGAGGGCCTCGGTGGCGATCGAGGCGCGGTAGTAGTAGTCGCGATACGATTCTTCGGGCTTCATCTCGACGGGGTCGAAATGGGTCGACTCGGCGAACTTGTACATCAGCGAGTCGTACCACGTGGTAGACTGGAAGATGCCTCTGAGGTAGGAGTCCTTGATGGGGAATCCCTTTCTGGCGGCTGGGGCGTAGCGCAGCAGGCTGATGTCGCTCAGGGGCAGGCCTGACACGTCCATGTCGTAGTCGATACTGTCGAGGAGGTTCTCGACGTTGATGTGCGAAACGGGCACACTGACAGCGCTCTGTTTCTGGCTGCAGGCCGTCATCAGCGCGGCCAGACAGACGATTAGGATAGATTTTGTCTTCATTGGCTTAAGTATTTAATGTTTAATGCTCAATCTTCAATGCTCAATGCTCAAAGCTCAATGCTCAATGCTCAATGCTCAATGCTCAATGTTCAATGCTCAATGCTCAATCTTCAATGCTCAATGTTCAATGCTCAATGCTCAAAGCTCAATGCTCAATGCTCAATGCTCAATGCTCAAAGCTCAATGCTCAATGCTCAATGCTCAAAGTGTTTGAGGGCCGTCTCCTTGTCCACTCCTTTTATAATAAGGTGGTCGAACTTCATGCCGAAGCCGCTCCATTTGTAATCCGACACCGCAAAGAGCGAGTCGGTGGTCGATTCCAGGGCGCGGATCCTGCCGAGGCTGTCTCCGTCGGCTGGGG
>ONPM01000041.1 GCA_900319715.1 uncultured Prevotella sp. | reverse complement strand
TGATGCCATAATAAAAATAAAATGTACCTTTGCGGCAAGATTCATTTTAAAATAGAAAAATTAAGGAATATGAGAAAGGGATTTTTGGTCATTCTTCTATTGGCCATGACACTGACTACTAGTGCACAGAAACCATTTTCACCGAATGTCAACTTGTTGATGAACTCAACGAAGTATGCATCCGCCACACGTGGTGCCGACGACGCTGAGCGCGCAGGGTTTGTGATCACCTGCGACCCGGCCAAGAGTGCTGCAGCCATCGCCAACTCGCTCAAGGAACTGGGTGCGGAGGTCAACGCGCTGTTTGGCAATATGGTGGTTGTCAGTCTGCCGCTGGCCCAACTTGAGGCTGCTTCTGCCATCGACGGCGTGCTGCTCATCGATATGCCCAGCGGCGGGTCAGACAAGACCGACGTCAGCAGGAAAGCCACCCATGCCCAGGAGGTGATTGACGGTACGGGCGAGAAGTTGCCCCAGGCCTATACGGGCAAGGGCGTCATCGTAGGCATCATAGACAGCGGCTTCGACTATACCCACCCCGCCTTTAAGGACAAGGACGGACATCTCCGCATCAAAGCCGTCTATCAGGCTTCGAAAAACCAAATGGAAGGCGGGCAGAAACTGAAGAACATCCCCTTCACCGACGAGAAGAACGTGACCACCTCGGTGGATCTGCCTGGTGTGCTCATCACCGACCCGAAAGTGATCCTCGACACCCTGAAACTGAAGGAATCGGGAAGCCACGGCACCCACTGCGCCGCCATTGCTGCCGGATCGACGGTGGAGAAACTGACTGGCGTCTCCGGCGGGGCTCTGGGAGGCATGGCTCCCGAGGCCGACATCGTGCTTGCCAATGATGCCCTGTCGGCGGATGAAGCCCAGAAGTTGAACTTTCTTTCCTTGGTAGAAAGGTCGGGTTATTACGACGCGACATCACTGTATGCCTTGAAGAACTATGCCGATCAGCAGGGGAAACCGCTGGTAATCAGCATGAGTTGTAACGACCACAGGGGATTCCACGACGGAACCAGCACGAACGCCCGTATATTAGGCAACTATTGTAAGGCCGGCAACCTCTTGGCCCTCTGTGCCAGCAACGAGGGCGACGTGAATAATTACGTGGAGCGGAAGATTGATGCCGGCAGGACGCTTTCGGTCTGGGTCAACCCCCAGTTTTCAAAGGCAGCGATGGACGCTTTCTTCGTGACAGGCAAGGAGGTGAAAGCAGACATCAGCATCGTGGACTGTACCAACGGGAACCAGGTGGTCTATACAGCGAACCTTCCATTGACCTCTGACCCCAGCAAGAAGGACGACGACTATAAGATTCTGGGTGTCTCCCTCGAACTGGACGAGTCTGGCGTTGTCAACTGCATAGGCCGGACAGCAGCCCAGGTTGAAGTTGCCAAGAAACTTGCCAACTATTTTGAAGTGCTGGCGATGGATATGCAAGTCGCACAAGGTACTGTCATCAACGAGGGGGGCAATCCTGTCTCCTATTCACAGATAACCTTCAACGCTATAAAAATCAGTCCCAAACTGGACAAGAACCTGAAGGCCGCTTACCTGCTTGCCATCGACATCACCCCGGCGGAAGATGTGACGATGCGAGCCTGGGGCGACTATAAGACCGATTTGCTTGCCAACTCCATGGATGACCCCACGCTCTATAAAATCGGCATCAACGACTGCAGCATGGGTGACTGGACCACCTCGGGAGAGACCGTCGTCGTCGGGGCATGGATAGCCAACAACAAGAGTGTAAACCCTGAAACCAATCAGTTGGACGAGGAAGTCGTCACCGTGGGAGATTTCTGCAACTTCAGCAGTTTCGGCCACGACCTCAGCAGCAAGAAGAGGGCCTATCCTGACGTGTCGGCTCCTGGCTACGACGTGCTGTCGGCCTCCAACAGTTTCGACTATCCTGACCACTACGTCGAAGCAGCATTCTCCAATCAGTTCGAGGGCCAGAAAGCGCCCCGCAACTATGGTTACCACTTTTCTTCGGGCACCTCGATGTCGACGCCTGTCGTCGCTGGTATCATGGCGCTCTGGGTGCAGGCTGCCAAGGATAAGAACAAGACCCTGACCAATGCCGACATCAAGGATATCATCGCTCACAGTTGTGACACAGACCAGTTTACGGAGAAGGCGCCTCTCCGCTTCGGAAAGGGCAAGATCAATGCCTACAAGGGCCTGCTTTATGTCCTCGGGCTCGATACCGGTATTAAGGACCTGAGCCTGAACCAGCCTGAGGAGGTGAACTTCCGTCTGGAGGGCAACAGGCTCTATGCCGACGGTGCAGCAGACGGCACGCCCGTCAGCGTCTACGACCTCCAGGGCGTGCGTGTAGTCCAGACCACCGTTCAGGGAGGTGCCATCACCCTCGATGGCCTTATCCGGGGCGTCTATGCCGTGCAACTGGGCCGACTCGGCTCTACCCTCATCCGCCTATAACAAGAAAGGGCTCGCAGCAATGCGAGCCCTTTTCTAGAGTGCTAAGTAGTTACCACCTCTCATGTAAAAGCCAAACTTTGTTAAATAATTCTGATTTCATGCAAGTTTTTTATCGTCTATCCATTATATATATAGGAAAAGGTATAATTTTGCATTCAAACTAGAGAACGTGAAAAAGATTTTGTTTGCATTAGTCTGTATGATGGCAGTCGTACAGTATGCTGGGGCTCAGGACTACTTCCGCTCTGCTTCTGACTATGCCCGACTGTATGTGGGGCCGATAGAGCCTCAGTACCAGGTGTCGTTGTGGCATGATATCCCCTATTATAAAGGCAATACGAATGTGTATCAGGGCCGTATCTGTTATCATGGGGTGGTGTATGATGAGGTGCAATTGCGCTTTGACCAGTTGGAGCAGCGGGTGGCGGTGCTCACTCCCGTCAAGGGTGTGTTTTGTCTGCCAGAGCAGGCCTGCATAGACTGGTTTGAGATGGATGGTCGCAGATATGTGCACGATCCTGAGGACGGCTCACGGTTTGCGGCCCTGCTCTGCGACGGAAGCGGGAACGGGGTCCGCCTTTATCATAGTGTGTGGAAGGTGTACGGCGGTGAGAACTCTTTCGGAGGGAAGAAATATGTGAAGGTACTCAGTACGAATGAGTACTACTCGCTGCAGACTGCTGACGGCGCCATCCACCATGTGAAGAATGCCAGGGACGTGGCCAGGATATTCCCTGAACAGAAAGGCCAGATCAAGCAGATGGCGAAGCAGCGACATCTTTCGTTCTCAAAGAAGGAGCGGGAGCAGAGTCTTGTGAAGGTGGTGGAGGGCGTTGTGAACGATCGGGAGCGCGGGGGCGCGGTGGCGCGGGGGCTCGAGAATACATCAAGCGCAGAATCAAATCTCGTACCCCCGTACCCTCGTACCCCCGTACCTCCGATTCTCATCCCAGCGGACTCCCTCATCGCCGGCATTCCCGTTCTTGACAGCGACACGCTTTCGACAACAGGTTCAGCAAAGACAAAGGTCTATATCGTGCCAGGGGTGCAGAAGGCAAGGGCGAGTGTCGCCGACGATCAGGAACTGGCGGAGATCGTCGTCGTGGGTGGTCGCCAGTCGGCGGTGAGGAGCACGACGATGGGGTCTGAGAAGTTCAAGCCCCAGTTGCTGAAGAACATCCCGTCGGCCTTTGGCGAGTCGGATATCATGAAGGTGGTGCTCACGTTGCCTGGTGTCACTACCGTCGGAGAGGCTTCGAGCGGCTATAATGTGCGAGGCGGGGCGACAGACCAGAACCTGATATTGTTTAATGGCGGAACGGTGTATAATCCCTCGCATCTGTTCGGACTGTTCACGTCGTTCAATTCTGATGCCGTAGAGGATGTGGAACTGTTCAAGTCGAGCATTCCCGTGGAGTATGGCGGCAGGATCAGCAGTGTGCTGAAGGTGACCTCGAAGGAGGCCAATATGCAGAAACTGACGGGCTCGGCCAGTATCGGCGCATTGACCAGTAAGGCGAATGTCGAGGTGCCTATCGTGAAGGATCATGTGTCGCTGTTGCTGAATGGGCGCACGACGTACAGCGACTGGATGCTCAAGCAATTGCCTGAGGACAGCGGCTACAAGAACGGCTCGGCCAACTTCTATGACTTCAGCGGCGTGCTGACCTGGAAACTCAACAGCCTGCACCGTCTCAAGATATATGGTTACTGGAGTCATGATAAGTTCTCGTTCAGTTCGCAGGACAAGTATGGCTACGAGAACCGTAACTTCTCTGCCGAGTGGCGCTCGCTGCTGAATGAAAGGGTGACGCTCACGGCCTCTGCAGGACTGGACCACTACGACTATTTCAATGAGGACAGGAACACGCCCTCTATGGCCGCCAGGCTGAGTTTCGGCATCGACCAGATATGGGGCAAACTGCATGTCCGTCAGCGATTGTCAGAGAAGCAGGTGCTCTCGTACGGTCTCTCTGTACAGCACTACAACGTGCAGGGCGGAACGTATGAGCCGATAAGCGAGGAGTCGTGCATCACGACAGACCAGTTACAGCGGGAGAAGGCGCTGGAGAGTGCTGCGTTTATCGACTATGAGCACTCGTTCACAGAGAAACTGTCTGTGTCGGCAGGATTGCGCTATTCGATGTTCAATGCGCTGGGTCCGCGTGACGTGAACTTTTACCATGACGGCGAACTCCCGACAGAGGAGACGTTGTTGGAGACTCGCCGTGAGACGGGTATCATCAAGACCTATCATGCCCCGGAGATCCGCCTGTCGGCCCGCTATGCGCTGATGGAGAACCTCTCGCTGAAGGCGGGCTTCAACACGATGCACCAGTATATCCATAAGGTGTCGAACACGTCGATCATGTCGCCTACAGACATCTGGAAACTCTCCGACCTCAACATCAAGCCCCAGAACGGCTGGCAGGTGGCGGCAGGTATCTATCATGAGACGGCAGGCAAGAAGTATGAGTTCTCGGCAGAGGTGTATTACAAGCATATCGGCGACTACCTCAACTATCGCAGTTCGGCGGTGCTGCTGATGAACCATCATCTGGAGACAGACGTGATCTCGACGAAGGGACGGGCATACGGCGTGGAACTTCAGGTGAAGAAGCCTGTGGGAACGCTGAACGGCTGGGTGAGTTACACCTACTCGCGCTCTCAACTCCGTCAGGACGACGAGCGGGTGGCAGTGCCTCTGAACAATGGCGAGTGGTACCCTTCAGAGTATGACAGACCGCATGAGGTGAAGGCCGTACTCAACCTGAAGTTCACGGAGAGGTACAGTTTCTCAAGCAACTTCAACTACGCCACGGGCCGTCCGACGACACTGCCTGCCGGCAAATACTACGACTCGTACAACCAGAAATACATGCCCTACTATACAGACCGCAACACCTATCGTATTCCGGACTATATGCGACTGGACCTTGCGTTCAATATCGAGCCGACCCATAAGTTGACATCCTTCCTCCACACATCGTTCTCTATTGGCGTCTATAATGCCCTTGCCCGCAAGAATGCCTATAATGTCTATTATGTCACAGAGGGGGAGGAAATCAAGGGGTATAAGTTGTCTGTGTTTGGCACGGCCATTCCGTACGTCTCACTTAATATACGATTCAATTAGGATATGATGAAACAGATGAGATCGCTATATATTGTGCTTTGTCTCATGGTGGGCATGAGTACACTGTCGGGCTGTATTGAGGAGTTTGAGGCAGACATTCCTGCAGATGATTCTGACTTGCTCGTTGTGGAGGGCGCTATATGTTCTTCCAGGATCAACACGTTTGTCCTGTCGCGTACTCAGGCTCTGAACTCTTCCGACGAGTTGCAAAAGGTCATGGGAGCCCATGTCTCTGTCAGGGGGAGCGACGGTTCTGAGTATCTGGCGCAGGGGGTCTATGGCCAGTACGTCTGCCAGGTCGGCGTGCTCTCTCCTGACGTGGAGTACTATCTGCATATCGAGAGCGACGGCGAGGTCTATGAGTCAGAGCCTCAGAGACCGATGCCTACAGAGAAGGTTGTCGAGGTGACGGGTGTCCGTGACTCCCTGAAGAATCGTGTCGACGTGCTTGTCACGCCAGCCGATCCCTTTGAGCCTGACAGGGCGAACTATTATTCGTGGACCTGCGATGAGACCTGGGAGGTACATTCCGACTACACGACCAACATGTATTTTGACAAAGAGGCCATGAAGCGTGTCTATCAAGCGAACCTCTTTCCTCATATAGGATGGAAGGATGCGACAGCCCCGACGATCATGGTGGGTGCCAGCAGCAGTTACAAAGACCAGCATATCCGTCGCCTCAAGATGTACGACATAGACTGCAGCAATGAGCGTATCTATTACAGGTATAGCGGTCTGGTGCACCAGCGTGCCATCTCAAAGGCAGAGTATGAGTACGAGATGGCCCGTCGCCAGGCTGGTTCGGAGATGGGAGGCCTGTTTACTCCCCAGCCGTCTGCCCTGCCTACTAATATCCACTGTCTCACGTCAGACAAGCATGTGATCGGCTTCGTAGGATGCTCATTGAATACCAGTGAATACAGGTTCTTCCTCGATGCCAAAGAATTGTCTATCCAGATCCCTCAGAGGGAAGACTCCCGTTTGTGGCTCGATAATTGCACCGAAGATGATTGCGCCCTGCAGGTGGACAAAGGCATGTTCCTCTGCGAATGGGAAGACAACAGGATATCGTTTGGCTCGTTGAAGACGGCATGGGCCTTCGACTGGCAACTCGACGTGAGATCTAAAGGGGCATATATTGAAGAACCTGATTTCTGGGTAGAGAAAAGTGAAGAAGAGTGAAAAGGTGAAAAAGTGAAAGAGTGAAGATGAATAACAACAGAATATTATCGCTGACAGCTGCGCTGGTGCTTGCTCTGAGCACCTTTGCTATAGATGTAAAGACAGACCGCACCTGGTATCTTGCAGGTGAGGCGATGAAAGTCAGCGTCACGGCTGATGCCGTGATAGCCTACGCGGAACTGTGTGATACGTACGGTATGGCGGCAGGCGTCGTGATTGGCCTTCAGGAAGGGAAGGGAGCGGGCATGATCGAACTGTCTTCCAACCTCCACAGCGGGTATTATGTGCTGTCGGCTTACACTCGTGACAAAGCCCAGGTGTCCCGTCAACTGGTCGCCGTTGTCAATCCTCTTCACAAGCATGAGGACGACGATATCGAATGGGTGAAAATCGCCCATCCCGACTCGTTGAGTTATCTGTCCTCCGACCCGTTCCCCATTGAGCAGGTCGTGAAGGCCACCAGTGTACGTGAGACGGAAGGCCACGTCATCAGGGCACGAGTCAGGAATGTCTGTGACGGTAACACATTCAGTGGCAACCAGATACGTCCTTCCTTGGCAATCATTGGGAAGCAGATCCATTATTTCGAGGGTAGGATGATGAACGACTCTATCGCGGTCTTCTACACCTATGGCATCCATGGCAAGCGGCCACTGGTGCTCTCTGCTGTGTCGACAACAGGCGTGAGCCTGCCTGTCGAGTTGATCAGTCCTTTTGCGAACTTGATTCCGAAGCGCCTGCCGCATCTGGTGTTCCATTATAATCGCAGCGAGGTGGAAGCCCGTTCTATCGACATGCAGCGGCATCAGATGGCTATCGCACCAGCCAAACGTGAAATAAAGATCGGAGATGATGCGGACGACACCGCCGTGGAAGGTGTGCCGTTGGACTATGACGAAACGATTTTGGGTACCAGACCTGACCTGACCTATAATCTCGACGAGTACCGTCAGTTCTTTACGGTCAAGGAGGTGCTGCTTGAGTATGTGAATTGTGTGACGACCAGGAAAGTGAATGACGTACTACAGTTGATGGTCCGAAAAGAGCAGGGCTCCTACGACAGTTCATGGCCTACAATGGTTTTCATAGACGGTATGCCTGTCGTCAACGTAGAGCGGCTTCTGGACTATGATGCCCGTCGCGTTCACTATATCAACATATACAGCGGCCAATACACATTCGGCAATGGCATCTATAATGGAATACTGTCGTTTGTAACCCGTTCGGGGCGCCTGACGAACTATCCTGTTGAGCACAATGCGCAATATCTGGTATATGAATTTCCTCAATAAATTTGGAGATTCGTCTGATTTGGATAAATTTCTCACGCTCAAGAAAGCAAATATATTCGCTTTCTCTTCGCTAAAATGAAATTTTGCACTACCTTTGCAGGCAGGAATGCAGAAGAATAAATACAAATATGTGTCTGTAGCGGCGATGGTGGCAGTGATGCTGCTGTTGGGACTCTATATGTGGATGACCTACCGCTCGGCCGTTCGTGACATCTCTGAGAGAGCCGGCAACCAACTGACGTGGGGCATGTTCTACGAGAGTTACCAGCGGGCGGAGGTCGTGTCTGTGGGCGACACCCTCAGCCTGCCTCATCTGCGCGGCGACCTCTCGCTGGAGTCTTCGGTAGAGGGCATGAACGATGTGCTCAGTCGGCGTTATCACTCCGAAGTGTCGCTCGATACATTGGCACAGTATGTCGACTCCCTGCTCAGCGTGGTAAGCCTCGACCGGAATTTTACCCTGATGGAGGTCGACGCCGACGGCCGCATCCTCCGCCAGAACAATGCCCAGTCCTCATCGGCATCGCTGAAGACCCGGGTATTCAGCACCCGTCGTGACCAGTCGCGGGGTATCAGGCTTGCGCTTAATAATCCCTATCCGACGCTCGCCAGAAGGCTTAGCCCGCTCTTTGCGGCCAGTGCCATCATCCTGATACTCTTCGGAGCCATCTTGCTGAGACTGCTGCGCTACCTCGACGAGCAGAAGATGATGGCAGACCTTCGTAACGACTTCTCCTATGCAATGGTGCACGACATGAAGTCGCCTCTGTCGAGCATCATCATGGGAGCCCGCTTCCTGCATAGCGGCAAGGTGGACGACAAGCCACAGATCAAGGAGAAATACTACTCCATCATCGAGAGTGAGGCGGAGCACCTGCTGGCACTCGTCAACAAACTGCTCACTATCTCGAAACTTGAAAACAAGAAACTCATCTTGAACAAGCAGGACGTGAACCTGGAACCCATCATCGATGATATCGTAGAGAAAGCGAAGGCAAAAACGGATAAAAACATCGATTTCATCGTAGATTTGCTGGTGCATCATGTCCTCGCTGATGAGCAATATCTCACAGAGGCCATCTCCAACCTCGTCGACAACGCCATCAAGTATTCCAAGGACACGGTCAGCATCAGCATCACCACCCAGAACAGTGACAAATACGTACTTTTGAAGGTCCACGATAACGGTATCGGCATCTCCAAGGAAGACCAGCGTATTATCTTTGATAAGTTCGGCCGTGCTGCCGTGCATGAGAAGAACCGCAAGGGCGGTGTCTCAGGCTTCGGTCTTGGACTGAACTACGTCGATCAGGTCATGCAGGCCCACGGAGGCAGGGTGACCGTCACGAGTGAGAAAGACCAGTACTCCGAATTTACACTATTTATCCCCAAACAATAATGATGATCTTCATAAAAAATCTTGATGAATATGGTAAAGTTACTCTTGGTTGAAGACGACGCATCGTTAGCGTATATCGAGAAGACTGGTCTCGAGGATATCATCGGCGGCTACGACGTGACCACCGCTGCCAACGGGAAGGAAGGCTTGCAAGCCTGGCAGCAGACTCATCCCGACGTCATTATCTCCGATATAGACATGCCTGTGATGAACGGTTTCGAGATGGTGGAGCGTATCCGTGAGACTGACGGCGATGTGATCATCATCTTCACCTCGGCCCTCACGTCGCCCAATGATGTGAAGGCCGGCTACCGTCTTGGCATCAACAACTACGTGAAGAAGCCTTTCGTGCCAGAGGAACTGGATGCCCATATCCAGGCTCTGATGAAGATGAGGGGTGGGGCGAGGACGCAGAAAGAGACCAACCATTATAAACTGGGTAAATATACGCTCGATGCCGACCACGCCACGCTGCGTGATGACGAAACAGACTTGTCGCAGACCATCACCCAGCGCGAGGCCCAGATCCTGCAACTTCTGGCAGAGAATCAGAACCATGTCGTGAGGCGCGAGGCCATCCTCAGTCGCTTCTGGAATACTGAGGACGACTATTTCGCTTCCCGTTCTCTCGACGTCTTCGTCAACAAACTGCGTAAACTGCTCTCCGACGAACCTCGAATCACCCTTAAAACCGTCCGCGGTGTCGGCTTACAATTGTTGGTTGAATAACGACCACTAATTACACTAATTAAACTAATTATTCTGTGCGCAGCAAAATTAGTGAAATTAGTGGTTTGTTATTTCTTTCCCATGTTCAGTCTTAGTCCAATCTGTAGGTTGAAGTTCGTAGGACGGTGCTTGAAGTAGTTCTGGATATGGCTGCCATTGTTGAAGTAGTGCTTGATGCCTGGTTCTACATAGATACCTAACTGGGGAATGAAGTTATACTGGACACCTAGGGCGGCATTTACCGACCATTGCAAGTTGTCTTTCTCCAACTTCGTTTCTGTGCCCTCTGTCGTCATGTACGCTTTCACATTAAAGTCTGCTTGTCCACCAGCCGTCGCATAGACATTCAGCCCGTGCCATTGCCACACGTTATACTGTACCGTCAGCGGGATGCCCACATAGTGCAGTTTCTGCTGCCGCTCATAGACGAGGCTGTTGGCGATACTTGTAAAGTCAGAACTCAGACGGGTATAGACCACACCCGTCGATACTGAGAATTTCGATGAAATGGGGATATTCACGCTCAAGCCGAACGAGATAGGTTGGTAGAAATTCTGCCTTTCCTCATGGTTTGCCAGATAGACGGGACTGTCGCCGACTCGGGTTCCGTGGCTGTCGGGGTTCCTATAGTAATCATAATTAGAGAGCAGTTCCTGACTCATCAGCACACCGTTACGGTATGATTGGTTGCCGAAGCCGTTGGAGGCATAGAGGTTGATGGTGGCGCTCCCGCTGCGACGCTGCTTGTATGCTGCGATCTTCTGATTTAGTTCGCGGATTACATTCTCCGGACTCTTCTCGGAATCATTGGGCTTTTTCTCCGATGAAATGGGCTGAATGGACTCATTGGACTTTTCTTCTGATGAAACAGGCAAAATGGGCTCATTGGGCTTTTCTTCTGATGAAACGGGCACCAAAGGCATTTCTTCTACTTTTTTCTCCGATTCCATCGGCATTTCCTCAGCCAAGAGGGTGGGAACCTTTACGCCCTGTTCAATGCTCTCAGATGACTCTGACTCCTCAGATCTCTTCGATTTCATCAGTGCAGGTGTCTTTTCTGCAGAGGTCTTCTTCGTCGTCTCGCTTTTGCTGCTCAATAAACTATTCTCATTCCACATTCCACTCTTCACATTCCACAAAATCACCAATCCTCCCACAATCACTGCCGCAGCAGCCCATCTCGCCCACAAAGGAACGATGCGGGCCTCCTTCTTCGGAGTCGTACTTGCCACTTCCTTCGGTAGTCTCGCCTCGATCTTCTCCCACAGATCATCAGGCACAGGCGCTTCGATGTCTGCCAGATGGTCGCGCAGCCGTTGGGTCCATTGGTCTTCCTGGCTGTGCTTGTCTGTCTGATGCCTTTCCTGTTTCATATCCTTTGTGAGTTTAAATATTCTCTAATCATGTTTGCCAATTGTATTCTGGCTCTTGAGAAAGTTGACATTGAAGTCTTGTCACTGATGCCGAGTCTATCGGCAATCTCTTTGTGGGACATTTGCCCGAAGGTGCGGAGGTTGACAATCATCCTGCTCGTATCTGGCAGACGGTCAATCATCTCGCTCAGTATATCTGGAGGTATCTCCTCGAGGGGCGTTTCATCCTCCTCTTCTGCGGTTTCATCGGGCAGTTGGTCATAGAACAGCAGCCTTCCGTGATCCCTCATCCAGTCCAGGGCGCGGTTGGTGGTAATTTTCGCCACCCAGTTTCTCAGCGAACCCTCGCCACGATATTCGAAGGAGCCGATGGTGGTGAGAATGCTGACAAAGGTGTCTTGTACGATGTCGAGCGCATCCTCCCGCTCTGGCACAATCCGCAGGCTCACCCCCATAGCGTATCTGGAGAAACGCTCATAGAGGCGTCGCAACGCCTCCCTATCTCCAGCCTGTATCGCCTCTACCAACTGTCGTTCTGTCTCCTGCACGACTTATTTGATCTTTCTTGTCGCCCTGAATATGAATAGCCATGCTGACTTCTCTGGCCTTTCTTCATCGAGGTAGGCGGCGTCGATCTGTTTTTGCGACAGGTGACTGTAGATAGACACCTGGTCGATCGGAATGGCCACTGTCCACAACTTTGTGTTGATGTCAAACACCGCCGTCGGCTTTTCCTTGATGCCGATTAAATCAATATTATAGTCCACGCCGTCGACTTTAATGTCAAACGTGGGATAATTATTGAATGATGCCTTTTCACGTCCTTCACCTACGATGTTTTTGACATCATAGTAGTTGGCGTCTTTCGAAACTCCCTGCGTAGAACAAAACATTGTCTGGCTGGTGTTCAAGTATGTGAGGGGGGCAATTGTCGTAAAGAGAGGCTCTTCGGGATACATTGCCTTCCTTTCCTCTGTAACAATGCTTAGCCTCGGGAAGAGGTAGTCGGCAGGGATATCGACGACAATCTGGTCGCCCTTCACTTCTATCTGTCCCTTGCAGGTCTTGCCATACTTGCTCAGCCTCCACTCGCCCTCGAAGATACCGTCGGAGGTTATCTTGTCAGAGATGTCAGTCGTGTCATTTCGAATCTAATTGGTCATTGTCTTTTGAGCAAGACAATGCGACCGCTATTCCCGCACCTAACAATAATATTCTAAGTCGTCTCATAACATTAATTCTCAATAACTCTAGTTCTTGATATAATATCTTCTATTTATTGATCATCTTTTTCCCGTTCTTGATCACGAGGCCTTTGTATGATGCGTTGACCTTCTGGCCTGCGAGATTGTAGATAGTATCGTCGGCTTTATTGGCCTTTAAGGTCTTAATGGCTGCAGGGGCGCCTTTCTCCTTCTCTATGACCTGAACCTTCTTGACGACGGTGGTTCCTAAGACCCAACCAGTATCGAGTAAGGTGAAACCATCCCAATAGATGTTGCTACCGAACTCGGGAAATTCAAAATCGAACGTCTGAAAGTCGTCGCTGGCTGTTACAGGAACTTGATCCACGTGGATTTCGTCCCAACTGCCTAATCTTACACGATAGGTGCCGTCAGACGGAACTTTCAGGGTCAGACGGACGATGTAATCGCTATCCTTGTCAAGTGCGAGCCGTTCAGTATTAACTTCTGTCCACATGTAATCTTTCAAACTTGGATTGTGAATGGCCAATCCTTCATCTGTCGTCTCCCAGGGGTAATTATCATAATTTTCCCATATTACCTGATACACCAAACCTTCCCAGTTCGTTTCAGAGATGATTTTCTCACCATTCACGTCAGCCTTCTCAGTATTGCCTGTCAGTACACGAATCAGATAGGCGTCGTAGTCCGTTTCAAGAGAATACATTGCCGGCTCGATCCTTATGATGCATTCCTTCTCAAAATCGTATCTGTCGTCGATGGCTTTTAGCACCTCTTGCGATGTTTTCATGTGGCAGACCAGTTGATATGATGAACCTCCCTCACCCTCATGGGACCATTCGGAACTGTGGCCTAGCGACACTTTGTCGCCAAAGTATTCCAGCAGACCTTCGATCTTGCAACTTGACCTTAAGTCCACATCAATTCTTGGAAGGACGACGTAAATCCTCTCGTTTTCATGAGCCATCTTATAGAAACTGGATTCAAAGAAATTACCCTCAGGCAGATTGCAGTCCTTTTTTACATACCATCTATCCCTGTCACCCTTGAGGATTTGTCTATCCTCTGAATCCTTTTTCTCGGCATAAAAGGATTCGATGGCTTCCTGACTTGCCTCGTCCATCGCCTGAACATATCTGTAGAGGAAAGACTCGTCCGGTGTCAAGTCTACCCATTTATAACATTCCTGCTCTCCCTCTTCCTGGGCGCTTGTACTAACGGCTATCAAGGCCATTACCAGTATTGTTAACCACTTCCTGGGGAACAATGGGGTCATCTTCACTCTTGTCACTTGAACACGAAGTGGTCATTGCCAGACTATATCCTAAAAGTATTATTCCAAACTGTTTCATAACTATTGCTTTTTAATGTTCGTCTATTGCTATAACTGGAAAAATGCAAAAGGTTGATGGATTTGGAAGAAGATTTAAACTTTTTTAAGGAAAAATCCTTTAATACGGTGGGAGATTTGCTTGGCTAAACAAAAAGTCTTAGGTAAAAAGTAGGGAGCCTATGGTTTGGCCCCCTATCTTTAACCTTTCTCTTTATAGATAATCTTGTTGGCGCCGCTGGTGATCTTAAGGGCTTCGGGGTGCTCCTTGATGAACGAATCGATGTGGCGCACACGCTTCTGCTCGAAAATCTCTTCAATCGCGATAAGGATACCCGTTTCCTCAACATCGCCAAAGCCGTAGTTGATGGCGGTGCCGAAGAGTTTCATGGTGGGCGACAGACTCATGTAGGCATTTACCAATGGGGGTATGTTGTAGCCTAGTTTGCGGATCTCGGCGTTGAGGATGCGGTAGTCTTCCTTGAAATCCTCCTCGCAGAACAATTGCTCCAGTTCTTTGGGGTCAGCCTCAATCTGGAGCGGTTTCATCGGTACGATGAGGTTTTCTGTGTCAGCAAAGTGCTTGTGAAGGAAGTAGAGAATCATGTCTCGTCCACGACGGATATATGAGGGGTACATGGTGAATTTGCCGAAGAAATAGCGGACGTTAGGCTTGATGACGGTGAGTGCTCCCAGTCCGTCCCATAGATTGTCAAGGGCGAAGAGACTCTTGGCACCCATCTTGGAACTCTGGTAAGGCAGCGAGACGAACGAACGGCCCAACTCGATGGTATAAGGGGCATATTCCTTAAGGAATTTCTCTGAGAAATGGAACATATGGCTGGTCGCAAGTTTCGGCTGTCCGTTGGCGTCCATCTCCCATTCGGTACCCTCGAGATAGCGATAACCACCGATAATCTCTTCGGCCTCAGGATTCCAAACGATGAGTTGCTTGTAACAATTGTCACAGGTGTCGAACTCGTCAATGTCCATCGCCTTGCCTGTGCCGCCTCCCGCTTCGCGGAAGGCAATCTCACGAAGTCGTCCGATTTCCTTCATCACGTTCGGTGCATTGTGGGCTGTAATGATGTAAATCTCGTTATGACTCTTGTTCGTCATACGGAGTTGGCGCTCAGGAGTCAACTCTTGTTTGAGGATTTCCTTGTCTATCGGCTGGATAATCTCTTGTTCCATTTTTAGTTGGGCGTTTTTGAGTTTATTGTTTAGGATTACGGTTCAGAGTGTATAGACCTGCTGGCGAACATATTGTGCCCAGTCTTTGGGGGTTCGGCTCTTGTCGAACGTCTGCCAAGGGATGGGCTTGCCAATGGCCACGCGAAAAGTCTTGTGGACATTCTTGTACATCTCGTCAACCAGGAAAAGCATGGCGAGGTTGAAGGGCAGGCATCGATCGCTGAAATTGGCGAGGCGGTAGAAGAAATTGGAGTTCTGGCCACCGAAGTGGATGGGTACGACATCGCGCTGATATTGGACGCTTTTCGAGATAAAGGTCTTCGTCCAGGGAATATCGCTGATGATTCCGTTTTTCTTTCTGGAACAAAGACCGGCAGGGAACATGAGCATGTGGTTCTGACTCTGGAACCCTGCCTCTACCATAGCAGGGAAGTTGCGGCTCTGGTTACCAGTCTTGTTGATGGGGATGCAGACAGGAGCAAGGCCGGGAAGGTTCATGAGGAGGTCGTTGACGAGATAGCGGAACCGTCCGTCGTAGTGGCGCCCGATAATGGCACCAAGCGCTACACCGTCTTCGCCGCCGAGGGGATGATTGCTCACGAAGGTATATAAACGTCCGTCATCAGGAGCGGGCAGGTTTTCGCGCCCTTCAATCTTGAGAGTCATGTCGAGGTATCTGACGCATTCCTCAAGCCAGTCTACCCCCACTTTCTCCCGACTCTCCCAAAGAAAAGCGTTCACTTGGTCTTGGTGAGCGATGCGTTTGAGCCAGTTGACAAGGAAACCAGGCACGAATTTTGCTTTCGGACCCATTTTCTCTTTGAGAATCTTGTCGATGTCAATCGTCTTCTCTGTCAAGTCTGCCATTTCTCTCTTTTTCGCTAACAGTTTGCAAAAATAGCACATTTCTTTCAATTGTGTGCATAAATTGGAAAAAAAAAGAATTATTTAAAAGTATTTTGTACACTTAGGCCATTTAAATCATTAAAATAAAGTTAAAATCAAAAAAAAGTGGGGAAAAGTGGATGGAAGTGGGGAAAAATGCGTAATTTTGTAACCGAATCTATTATATAATAAGGTTTATGCGTTTTTTGGGTAATGTAGAAGCAAAGACAGACGCAAAAGGGAGGGCTTTCCTGCCGGCTGTTTTTCGCAAGGTGCTTTCGGCATCTGGCGAAGAAAACCTTGTGCTGAGGAAAGATGTGTTCCAGCCATGTCTGGTGTTATACCCGGAAAGTGTATGGAACTCGCGGCTCGATATGTTGAAGGCACAGTTGAAGCCTTGGAAGCCTGTGCATCAGCAGATGTTCCGTCAGTTCGTATCAGAGGCTGAAGTCGTCACCCTCGACGGCAACGGCCGTTTTCTGATCTCGAAGCGGCTCCAGCGGGCAGCAGGCATCAGTCAGGACTTGCAGTTCATAGGTATGGATGATACTATTGAGATCTGGTCACCCGCTGATCTCCAGAAGACGTTGAGAAGCGACGATGAGTTCGGAGCGGACTTTGAACGGATTATGAACGGAGAAGAAGTTGAGAGCGAAGAATAATGATAAAGGCGGAAGGTTATCACGTACCAGTGCTCCTTCGGGAGAGCGTTGGCGGGCTTGATATTAAGCCCGATGGCGTCTATGTGGACGTGACCTTCGGCGGCGGTGGACATAGCCGCGAGATCCTTAGTCGCCTGGGTGCAAAGGGGCGTCTGTTCAGTTTTGATCAGGATGAGGATGCAGAACAGAACATCGTGAATGATGAGCGTTTTACATTTGTAAGGAGTAATTTCCGTTATCTGAAAAACTGGATGCGCTATTACGGTATCGGTGAAATCGACGGTTTGTTGGCCGACCTTGGGGTGTCAAGCCATCATTTCGATGATGAGACGCGCGGCTTCTCCTTCCGTTTCGATGCTCCCCTCGACATGCGGATGAACAAACGGGCAGGGATGACGGCGGCAGACGTGCTGAACAATGATAGTGAGGAACAACTGTCAGATATCTTCTACATCTATGGGGAACTGAAGAATGCGCGCCGGATTGCCGCTGCTATCATACAGGCCAGGACTGCCAGGCACATCGAGACTACCAACGATCTGATGGAGGCTACGGAAAAGTGCTTCCAGCGTGAACGGGAAAAGAAGGAGACGGCTAAGTTGTTTCAGGCTCTTCGTATTGAGGTGAATCACGAGATGGATGCCTTGAAGGAGATGCTCAACGGTGCCAGAGACCTGATCCGCACGGGTGGCAGGCTTTCAGTGATTACCTATCACTCGTTGGAGGATCGACTGGTGAAGAATATGATGAAGGCTGGCAATGTAGAAGGAAAGGTGGTGCAGGACTTCTTCGGGCGTATTGAGTCGCCTTTCCGTCAGATAGGAGGAAAGGTGATTGTGCCGAGTGAAGAGGAACAGCAGAGTAATCCTAGAAGCAGAAGCGCCAAACTTAGAATTGCTGAAAGAGTGAGGAAAGAAGAAAGATGAGTAAGAAGAAAGAAATAGAACTGGAGTTGCAGGAGGCTGTTGTGGAGGAGCCTGCCGTCGTGGAGGAGCAGGTGTCCAAGGAAGATGCCGACCTGAGGGACGAGGCTGCAGAGATGAAGGAGCAGGCCCGTAAGACCATTCAGAAAATCAAGGAGCAGGCTAAGGAGGAGGATCCTAAGTTGACCCCGACCTTGACACTCCGTACGATTCTTGGTGGCGACTTCCTGACGGCTGATATGGTGCGCCGTCAGATATGGCTTTTTATGCTGATGGTGGTCTTTACCGTTGTCTATGTGGCTTTCAGATACCAGTGCCAGCAAGATCTCATTGCTATTGACAAGTTGGAGAAAGAGGTACTCGACGCCAAATACAAGGCACTCTCGTGTTCCAGCACACTGACGGAGAGATGTCGAGAGAGTCATGTGCTTGAAGCATTGAAACAGAATAAGGACAGTCTGTTGCACGTCGCAGACCAACCACCTTATATAATATATATAGATGAATAAGTTCAGGAATGATAAAGTAATGCCTCGCTACTTCGCTATCGCAGTAGTCCTGACATTGATTGGGCTTGCCGTCATAGGCAAGGCCCTCTATATCATGACGGCGAAGAAACAGTATTGGACGGAGGTGGCTTCAAGGTTGAAGCGTGATAGTGTCAGCGTAAAGCCTGGACGTGGAAATATCCTCAGTTGTGACGGGCAACTGATGGCCAGCAGCATCCCAGAGTACAAGATATACATGGACTTCCAGGCGGGCTCCGACGATACGACATGGGTAAGGAAACGTGATTCTCTGTGGACAGAGAAGATTGACAGTATCTGCTTTGAATTGAACCAGATATTCCCATCACGGACAGTCGCCGAGTTTAAGAGCAATCTAGAGGAAGGGCGTCATAAGGTGATGAAGAATGGTAAGGTCGGGGCCCGCCACTGGGCCATATGGCCGCGACGTATCGATTATAATACGTTTTGTGAGGTGCGGACGCTTCCCTTCTTCAACATGCCGATCTATCGGAGTGGTTTCCATTGGGAGGAGTTCAACTCCCGTCGTCGTCCCTTTGGTTCATTGGCTCAGCGCACCATTGGCGATATGTTTGGTGCGAAAGACAGTGCAAAGTATGGTCTCGAACTCTCGTTTGACTCTATCCTCCGTGGAACCAATGGTATGATGCACCGTAGGAAGGTGCTGAACAAGTATATGGATATTCCCGTCTTGAACCCTATCGATGGTGCCGATGTCGTGACTACCATCGATGTGGGTATGCAGGATTTGGCTGAGCATGCCGTCATTGATGAATTGAAAGAGATTAATGGTGAGATGGGCGTCGCTATCCTGATGGAAGTGAAGACGGGCGATATTAAAGCCATCGTCAATATGGAAAGGGGTAGTGACGGAGGGTATCACGAAATGGTGAACCGGGCAATCAGTTTCCGTTGCGAGCCAGGATCGGTGTTTAAGGTCGCCTCCTTCCTTGTGGCTCTCGACGATGGGGTGGTTGATACCAGTTATGTTATCCATACGGGCAGTGGTGTGATGGAGATGCACGGGCGTCCGATGAAAGATCACAACTGGCGCCGTGGTGGGTATCAGGACATCAATGTAGCCCGTGCCTTGGAGGTCAGTTCGAATATTGGTGTCAGTTACGTGATCGATAAGTTCTATGGCAGTAATCCGACGAAATATGTCCAAGGCCTGTACCGGGTGGGTATCCACGAAGACCTGAAGATTCCCCTCGTAGGTTATCAGCCGCCTTATATCCGTATGCCAGACACGAAGACGACCGACCGGGCTAAGTATTGGAGTAAGACCACATTGCCTTGGATGAGTATTGGTTATGAGACGCAGATAGCACCCATCAATACCGTCAGTTTCTATAACGCCATAGCCAACAATGGTAAGATGATGAAGCCTCGTTTCGTGAAACAACTTGTGAAAGACGGACAGGTGATCAGGGAGTTTGAACCAGAGGTGCTGAAGGAACGTATCGCCAAGCCACAGACCATCAAGACCATGCAGACGATTCTGGAGCATGTGGTGAGTCAGGGTTTAGGGCGTAAGGCAGGTTCGAGATCCTTCAAGGTGGCCGGAAAGACGGGCACGGCGCAGGTGGCAGACCAATATGGAAGTTATCACTCAGGTACCACCCGTTACTGGTTGAGTTTTGCTGGCTATTTCCCTGCAGACAATCCTCGTTACACCTGTATCGTCTGTTTGAAGAAGTCAGGCCTTCCCGCCTCAGGTGGTGGTATGAGTGGTGTTGTGTTCCATCGTATCTCCGAAGGAGTGATGGCGCAGCACTTGAAACTCAGTGTTGACGATGCACGAGATGAAAAGTCCAGTTTCACCCCGGATGTTAAAACTGGTGACACGGAGGCTGCTGGTTATGTGATGAGTAGTCTTGGCTTGAAAGGTCAGCGTACCAATGCTCCAAAGACCTCTCGTGATATTATACCTAATGTTGTCGGCATGGGTGCCCGAGATGCTGTATATCAGTTAGAGAGCCGTGGTGTCAAAGCCCGTGTGAGAGGCCGTGGTAAGGTGAAGTCGCAGAGTATCTTTGCTGGTACAGCCGTCAAACAAGGAATGATGTGTGAGTTGGTGATGGAGCGATAGAAGAAGTGAAAAGGTAAAAAATGAAAAGGTGAAAAATAGAAAGATATGAAACTGAACGAACTGCTGAAGAATGTAGAAGTGCTCAATCTGCTCGGTGATGCAGACATCGAGATTACAGGCGTGAACATCGACTCCCGTCGTGTTGAGGCTGGGCATCTTTTTGTGGCCATTCCTGGCACTCAGACTGATGGTCATAAGTTTATCCCGAAGGCCATTGAGCAAGGTGCTGTGGCAGTATTATGTGAATACTTCCCTAACAAGCGGGAACCAGGTGTCACTTATATTGCTGTAGAGTCGACAGAAGACTGTGTCGGCGAGGTGGCTACACAGTTCTTTGGTAATCCGTCGGACAAGTTAAAACTGGTGGGTGTCACAGGAACTAATGGTAAGACCACTATTGCCACCTTATTATATAATATGTTTCGCAAGTTCGGTCATAAGTGCGGCCTTCTCTCCACAGTCTGCAACTATATCGAGGACGAAGCCGTTGCCGCCGACCATACCACACCAGACCCTATAGAACTGAACAGGCTTCTGGCTCGGATGGTCGATGCCGGTTGTGAGTATGCCTTTATGGAGTGCAGCAGCCATGCTATTGCTCAGAAACGTATTGGTGGCTTGCATTTTGCAGGCGGCATCTTCACCAACCTGACGCGCGACCACCTGGATTATCATAAGACTTTCGAGAACTACCGCGATGCAAAGAAGGCTTTCTTCGACGGACTCGGAAAGGATACTTTCGCCATCACCAATGCTGACGACAAGAACGGACTGTTTATGGTACAGAACTGTCAGGCAGAGGTTAAGACCTACTCCACCCGTAGTATGGCTGACTTCAAGGCGAAACTCATCGAATGTCACTTTGAAGGCATGTATCTCGACATCAACGGCAAGGAGGTGGGTGTGCAGTTCATAGGAAAATTCAATGTGAGCAACTTGCTCGCTGTCTATGGCGCTGCTGTTATGCTAGGTAAGAATCCCGATGATATCCTGCTCATTCTCAGTACATTGAAGAGCGTTAGTGGTCGTTTGGAACCGGTTCGCTCTCCTGAGGGTTATACTGCTATTGTTGACTATGCCCACACTCCCGATGCTCTTGAGAATGTGCTTAATGCCATCCACGAGGTCCTCGACGGCAAAGGAAAGGTTATTACCGTCTGTGGCGCAGGTGGTAACCGGGACAAGGGTAAGCGTCCGCTGATGGCACAAGAGGCTGTGAAGCAGAGCGACCGCGTCATTATCACTTCTGACAATCCCCGTTTCGAAGAGCCGCAGGATATTATTAACGATATGCTGGCAGGCCTTGATGCACGTCAGATGAAAAAGGTAATCAGTATCATCGATCGTCGTGAGGCTATCCGTACCGCATGTATGATGGCAGAAAAAGGCGATGTCATCCTGATTGCCGGCAAAGGACATGAGGACTATCAGGAAATCAAAGGCGTGAAGCACCATTTCGATGACAAGGAGGTGGTCCGCGAGATTTTTGGGATTACGAAATAGTTTTATCAAGAATTTGAGAATTAGAGAATTGGGTAATAAATCGAAAATAAAATATGCTTTACTATTTCTTCAGGTTCTTAGAGCAGTATAATATTCCTGGCTCACACATGTGGTCCTATATCTCGTTCCGTGCCTTGCTGACACTGATTCTGGCGCTACTCATCTCTGCTTGGTTTGGTGAGAGGTTCATCAAGTGGATGAAGCGCAGAAAGATCTTCGAGACGGAGCGTGATCCAAGTATCGACCCCTTTGGCGTTGAGAAGAAAGGGGTGCCGACGATGGGTGGCATCATCATCATTGTTAGCATTTTGGTGCCGGTACTGCTGCTGTGCCGTATCCGAAACATCTATATCATCCTGATGGTCGTCACGACTGTCTGGCTGGGTTTCTTAGGATTCCTCGATGACTATATCAAGATTTTCCGTCGCAACAAGGAAGGCCTGAAAGGGAAATACAAGATTGTAGGACAGGTGAGTATAGGTTTCATCGTAGGACTGACGCTCTGGCTGAGTCCTGACGCTGTGGTAAGGGAGAATATCAACGTGCAGGAGCAGAATCAGGAGATTGTGGTGAAGCATAAGAAAGAGGCCGTGAAATCGCTGCATACGACGATTCCGTTTATCAAGAACCATAATCTGAACTATTCCGATGTCATGGGCTTCTTGGGTAAGAACAAGGTGGCTGCAGGTTGGGTGTTGTTTGTCCTCATGACCATCCTTGTGGTGACGGCCGTCTCCAACGGTGCGAACCTCAACGACGGTATGGATGGTATGTGTGCAGGCAATTCTGCCATCATCGGTGTAGCCTTGGGCATCTTGGCCTATGTGTCCTCGCATATTGGTTATGCCTCGTATTTCGACATCATGTATATCCCACACTCTGAGGAGTTGGTGGTGTTTCTTTGTGCCTTTATAGGTGCGATGGTAGGTTTCCTTTGGTATAATGCCTTCCCCGCTCAGGTGTTCATGGGCGATACTGGCTCGCTGACTATCGGCGGCATCATCGGTGTTTGTGCCATTATTATCCATAAGGAGTTGTTACTACCGATTCTATGCGGCATCTTCTTCATGGAGAGCCTGAGTGTGATCATCCAGACGCAGTGGTTCAAGATTCAGAAGAAGAAGGGACGTCGGGTCCGCGTGTTCCGTGCAACCCCCATCCATGATAACTTCCGTAAACTCGACTCACAACTCGACGCCACCAGTCATTATATCCTGAAAGGCTGGCCTAATCGTCCTTTCCATGAGTCGAAGATCACCATCCGCTTTTGGATTATGTCTATTATCCTGGCGGCTCTGACGATTATAACGCTTAAGATGCGTTAATTGAGAATTATGAATAGAGTATTATGATTACTTTGTAAGATTGAAGAAATGAAAAGGATTGTGATTTTAGGAGCAGGAGAGAGCGGTGCTGGAGCAGCCGTGCTTGCGAAGAAAGAAGGCTTTGACGTGTTCGTATCGGACATGTCGAAGATTGCTGATAAATACAAGAGGATGCTCGACGACCGCCATATCGAGTGGGAGGAAGGCCAGCATACGGAGGCGAAGATCCTGAACGCTGACGAGATTATCAAGAGTCCGGGTATCCCTGAGACGGCGCCGATGGTGAAGAAGGCTGAAGAGAAAGGCATCCATATCATCAGTGAGATAGAGTTCGCAGGTCGTTATACACAGTCGAAGATGATCTGTATCACAGGCTCTAATGGTAAGACCACGACGACGTCACTGATCTACCATATTTTCAAGGAGGCGGGTTATGATGCCGGCCTCGCAGGTAATATCGGCAATTCGTTGGCTCTGCAAGTGGCAGAAGATCCGCATGAGTACTATATCATCGAACTCAGTTCTTTCCAATTGGATAATATGTACGACTTCCGTGCTAATATCGCCATCTTGCTCAATATCACGCCAGACCATCTGGACCGTTACGACTTCAAGATGCAGAATTATGTAGATGCCAAGATGCGTATCATCCAGAACCAGACACCTCAGGATGCTTTTATCTACTGGGCTGACGACCCGATTATCAAACGGGAGTTGACGAAGTATGACATTAAGGCCATCCAGTATCCGTTCTCAGAACTGAAAGAGAAGGGTGTCATAGGTTATATCGAGGAGGGGCAGTATAAGATTGAGAGACCGGAGCCGTTTAATATGGAACAGGAGAGTCTGAGCCTGACAGGCAAGCATAATATCTATAACTCACTTGCCGCTGGTGTTGCCTCTAAGGTGGCTGGCATCAAGAATGAGGAAATCCGCAAGAGCCTGAGTGACTTCCCAGGTGTGGAACATCGTCTGGAGAAGGTCTGCATGGTGCGTGGTGTACAATATATCAACGACTCAAAGGCCACCAATGTCGATGCCTGTTGGTATGCTTTAGAGGCCATGAAGACAAAAGTCGTGCTCATTATTGGCGGCAAGGACAAGGGCAATGACTATGCTCCCATCATACCTTTGGTAAAAGAGAAGTGCTCCGGAATCGTTTACCTCGGTGCAGATAATCAGAAATTGCACGATAATTTCGACGCTCTGGGTATTCCTGTTCGTGACACTCACTCGATGAAGGACTGCGTGGCTGCCTGCTATGAGTTGGCAAGTCCTGGTGAGACAGTGTTGCTTAGCCCATGCTGTGCTTCTTTCGACCTCTTCAAGAACATGGAGGATCGGGGAGAACAGTTTAAGGAACTTGTGAGAAATCTCTAAATTGTAATTCAGTAAATCGTAAATCAGTCAATCTCTCGATGAATTTAAGGATAGGTAATTTGTTTAAGGGTGACAAGGTCATCTGGATGGTACTGCTCTTCCTGTGCCTTATCAGTATAGTCGAGGTGTTTTCCGCCTCGAGTTCTCTGACGTATAAGAGCCAGAATTACCTGTCGCCAATTATCGGTCACTCTGGGAAGATTATTATGGGAGTGGCGGTGGCTATTTTTATCCTGAACATACCGTGCCGCTTCTTTAAATTGATGACGCCAGCCTTGCTCGTTGTGTCGGCTATTATGTTGCTGTGGGTACTGTTCTTCGGCGAGAGGACCAACGACGCTGGACGTTGGATCAGCCTCTTCGGATTCCAGTTCCAGCCCTCGGAGATCGCAAAGGGTACGATGGTACTTGTGACGGCGCAGATTCTCAGCGCCCTGCAACGGGAGGATGGAGCCGATAAGCGGGCCTTCAAGTTCATTCTCTGGGTCGTTATCCCCTTCATCTTTCTTATCGGACTGGAGAATCTGTCCACAGCAGCCCTCATCATGGCGGTTGTATTCCTGATGATGTTTATCGGACGTGTGCCGTTTGTGCAGTTGGGGAAACTCATGGCAGGTGCTGTGTTGGTCATTGCTCTTTTCATTGGACTGATCTTCTTTGCTGGAACCATGGAGAATAGTGATCCTGCGGAGACGCAGACAGAGACCATCGCTAATGGTAAAACGGAGAAGAGTACGAAGAAGGGCAGTTCACTTCTCCATCGTTTTGCCACATGGAAGAATCGCATTGATAAGAAACTCAATTCAAAATACGTTGCTCCGCAGGACTATGACCTAGACAAGGATGCCCAGGTAGCCCATGCCAACATTGCGATTGTCAATAGCAACATCATTGGCAAAGGACCTGGGAAGTCTATCGAGCGCGACTTCCTGCCACAAGCCTTTAGTGATTTCATCTTCGTGATCATCATCGAGGAACTGGGTATCATCGGAGCCGGTTTCGTCGTGCTGCTATATATCGTGCTGCTCTTCCGCGCAGCCCGTATTGCCAGCCGCTGCGACAACAACTTTCCGGCCTTCCTCGTGCTCGGACTGGCACTGATGCTTGTCATCCAGGCTTCGTTCAATATGATGGTGGCTGTGGGTATTGCCCCTGTGACGGGACAACCGCTGCCACTCATCTCCAGAGGTGGCACTTCTACCATCATCAACTGCGCTTATATCGGAGCCATATTAAGTGTAAGCCGTTCTGCGAAAAAAAAGAGCGATAAAATGACGCTAAAAGAAATATAATTTGTAATTTTGCACGCAATATATAAATAAGGTATGAGCAAAGCATTAAGAGTCATCATCAGTGGAGGCGGTACTGGCGGCCATATATTCCCAGCCGTGTCTATTGCCAATGCCATCAAGGACTTGTGTCCCGATGCGACCATCCTGTTCATCGGAGCCCAGGGCCGTATGGAGATGCAGCGTGTGCCCGCAGCAGGCTATGAGATTGAAGGCCTGCCCATACGAGGGTTCTTCCGGCCTTTGTGGAAACCAGCCAACATAGGTGTAGCGATCGACTATCTGAAGAGTAAGTGGCTCGCCAAGAAGATCTTGCGTGATTTTAAGCCAGATGTGGCTGTAGGCGTGGGTGGCTATGCCAGCAGTGCTGCTCTTGGCGCTGCGAATAGTTTAGGTATCCCGACGCTCATTCAGGAACAGAACAGTTATGCGGGCTTGGCCAACAAACAGTTGGCTGCCAAGGCTTCAAAGATATGCGTAGCCTATGAAGGTATGGAGCGTTTCTTCCCTGCCGACAGAATCATCCTGACAGGTAATCCTGTGCGCCAGTCACTGCTTGACACGAAACTATCCCGTGAAGAGGCTGCCCGTAACCTCGGATTTGATCCTGATAAGAAGATTGTTCTTCTGGTGGGCGGAAGCCTTGGCGCACGTACCATCAACGAGAGTGTACTCCGACATCTTGACCTTGTTAAGGCGAACGACATCCAGTTCTTCTGGCAGACGGGTAAATATTACAGTGCCGAGATTGCCGAACGGTTGAAGGGGGAGAGCATCCCGAACCTGAAAGTGACGGACTTCATTGCCGACATGGGTAGTGCCTATCGCGCTGCCGACCTCGTCATCAGCCGTGCTGGGGCTAGTAGTATTTCCGAATTCTGTCTCATCGGCAAACCCGTGATCCTCGTGCCCAGTCCGAATGTGGCCGAAGACCATCAGACGAAGAACGCCATGGCCTTGGTTCATAAGGAGGCAGCCCTCTATGTGAAAGATGCTGAGGCCCCTGATGTCCTGCTCGAATTGGCCATCAGAACCGTGGCGGATGAAAAGCGACTGAAGACTCTGAGTGAGAACGTGAAGAAACTTGCGTTGCCCGACTCTGCAGAGATCATCGCCAAAGAGGTCATCAAATTAGCAAAATTGTAAATATGATTAAAGATATTAAAGCGGTCTACTTCATTGGTGCTGGCGGCATTGGCATGAGTGCCATCGCCCGTTATTTCCTGAAGAAGGGACTCGTCGTGGCGGGCTACGATAAGACCCCCTCCGACTTGACGCGCCATCTGGAGAAGGAAGGTATGCTGATTCATTATGAGGAGAATGTAGACGAGATACCCTTTGCCTGTAAACGACGTGAGAGTTGTCTCGTCATCTATACCCCTGCTATCCCGGAGAGTCATCGGGAACTCTGTTTCTTCCGTGAGAACGGCTTCGAGATCCAGAAGCGGGCTCAGGTACTTGGCTTCCTCACACAGTCTCACAAAGGACTCTGTGTGGCTGGCACTCACGGAAAGACAACCACCTCGACGATGTGTGCCCATATCATGCACCAGAGTCATCTTGACTGCAACGCCTTCCTGGGCGGCATCTCTAAGAACTATGGTACCAACTATATCCTGTCCGATTCCGACTTCGTGGTTATCGAGGCTGATGAGTTCGACCGTTCGTTCCATTGGCTGCGTCCTTGGATGAGTGTCATCACCTCCACAGATCCTGATCATCTCGATATTTATGGTACTAAGGAGGCCTATCTTGAGAGTTTCCGTCACTATTCGGAACTGATCCAGCCTGGTGGTGCGCTGATCATCCATCGTGGACTGGAGATGAAGGAGAACCTGCAAGACGGGGTGAGACGCTATGACTACAGCCTTAGCGAGGGCGACTTCCACGCGGAGAATGTCCGTGTCGTCAATGGCGGTATTACCTTCGACTTTATCTCACCCATTGAGAGCGTGAAGGATGTGGAACTTGG
The DNA here is from genome assembly GCA_900319715.1 of uncultured Prevotella sp. Taxonomy (GTDB): domain Bacteria; phylum Bacteroidota; class Bacteroidia; order Bacteroidales; family Bacteroidaceae; genus Prevotella. The sequence goes on along the minus strand of ONPM01000041.1, from coordinate 5,496 downwards.
ACAACCTATTCCCATCAATATTGAGAATGGTATCGCAGCGATGGCTATGGCACAGTTGAATGGTTGTACGGCCGAAGAGTTGCGCTATGGCATGAAGACCTATGGCGGCGTGGACCGTCGTTTCGACTTTAAGATCAAGACAGGGAACCTGGTATTCCTGAGCGACTATGCTCATCACCCGAAGGAAATCTACCAGAGTGCCAAGAGCATTCGTGAGTTGTATAAAGACAAGCATATCACGGCCATCTTCCAACCCCACCTGTATACTCGTACTCGTGACTTCTATAAAGACTTTGCCGAGGCGCTGAGCCAGTTAGATGAGGTCGTCCTTACAGAGATCTACCCGGCCCGTGAGTTGCCCATTGAGGGTGTGACCTCACAACTCATCTATGACAATCTGAAAGAGGGTGTTAAGAAAGAGATGATCCAAAAGGCCCAGGTGCTCGACTATGTCAAGACCCATGAGTTTGAGGTGCTTGTCGTCTTAGGTGCTGGCGACCTGGACAATATGGTCCCGCAAATCACCACAATCCTCAAGAGCAAAAACAAATAGATCAGTAAATCGTAAATCACTATATGACTGTCAACTGGAAAAAGTCTCTCATTGTCCTCTGCGACGTTGTCATTGCCGGCTACCTGGTGATGGCTGTCACGGCTTTCAATAAGCCGGATGCGGCTGCCACTCACTGTACGGAGGTGAAGACGGATATAGAGCAGAACATTGTGGATGGTTTCCTGACGGCCGATGAAATCAGCAAGATGTTGAGGCAGGAGAAGGTCTATCCTCTCTCGCTGCCCATGCAGGACATCAATGCCCGACAGATAGAAGAAACCCTCCAGAAAAGTCCGTTTGTCGAGAGGGCTGAGTGTTACAAGACGCAGAGTGGTCATGTCTGCATCCAGGTTCGGCAGCGGGTGCCTGTTGTTAAGGTGATGGCCGATAACGGCGAGAACTACTACATCGACTCCCACGCCAATGTGATGCCAGAGAACCGTTATGTCAACGACCTCATTGTCGCTACGGGGCATATCAGCCGGAAGTATGCTCAGTCGCATCTGAGCCGCGTGGCTAATTTCATCATGCAGGACAAGTTCTGGCAGAACCAGGTCGTGCAGATCAATGTGCTGCCCGACCTGACGGTGGAACTGGTGCCGCGGGTTGGCGACCACATTATCTATATTGGTTCGCCCAATGGTGTAGACAAGAAACTGGAGCGTATGCGCAAGTTCTATCTCTATGGTCTGAACAAGGCAGGATGGAACAAATACTCATACATCAATGTCGAATTCGACAATCAGATTATCTGCAAGAAAGTAAAAAAGTAAAAAAAGGAAAAGTAATCATAAAGTTCAAAGTTTAAAGTTCAAAGTTCAAAGTATATATATATGGTGGCAGCAAAGGAATTTATCGTAGCAATCGAACTCGGATCATCCAAGATGACCGGTATCGCTGGACAGAAGAACCTCGACGGCAGCATCAATGTATTGGCCGTTGTGAAGGAGAGTTCGTCCTCTTTCATCAGAAAGGGTGTGGTCTACAACATCGACAAGACCGCCCAATGCCTTACCAGCATTATCAAGAAGCTGGAAAACCAACTCAAGACTGAAATTACTCAGGTGTACGTCGGTGTCGGCGGACAGTCTATCCGTAGTGTCCGTAACATCATCACCAAAGATCTGCCCAGTGAGACCATTGTCACACAAGATATGGTCATCGAACTGATGGATGCCAATCGTAGCATGACCTATCAGGATCAGGAGATTCTCGACGCAGCCGTGCAGGAATACAAGGTGGGCTCGCAACTGCAACTCGACCCCGTAGGCATCCAGGCCACACGTCTCGAAGGCAATTTCCTGAATATCCTCGAGCGGAAGGCATTCTACAAGAACCTGAACAAGTGCTTCGAGACCGCCGGTATCCGTGTGGCAGAGATGTACCTCGCCCCACTGGCACTCGCCGACAGCGTGCTCACCGAGGCTGAGAAACGCTCTGGCTGTGTGCTTGTCGACCTGGGCGCTGATACGACCACCGTATCCGTCTATTCGAAGAACATCCTGCGCCATCTCGCCGTCATCCCCCTCGGAGGTAATAACATCACCAAGGATATTGCCACCCTGCAGATGGAGGAGAGCGATGCTGAGCGCATGAAACTGAAATATGCCTCGGCATTTACCGACAACAATGACATCGATAACGACCTAAAGTACTCCATCGACACTGAGCGTCAGATAGAGAGTCGTAAGTTTATCGAGATTGTCGAGGGCCGCCTGGAGGAAATCGTAGAGAATGTATGGTTCCAGGTGCCTTCTGAGTACTATGATAAACTGTTGGGTGGTATCATTCTCACTGGTGGCGGTTCGAACATGAAGAATATCGAGCAGGCATTCACGAATCATACTCATGTCGAGAAGATCCGTGTTGCGAAGTTCGTCACCCAGACCATCCTCTCCAACAACGAGGACATCAAGTCTCATAACGGCATGATGAATACAGTGCTTGGACTGCTGGTGAAGGGAGATATCAACTGTGCCGGTGATGGCGTCGACCCCAATGGCGACCTCTTCAGCACGAAGAAGGAACCCTCTGCTCCCGCTGCTGATTCCCGTCAGCCTCGTCAGGCCAGCGAGATTCCTCAGGGGGTCATCCGTACTGAGAGCGAGAAGAAGGCTGCCGACGAGGAGAAGCGCCGTCAGCAGGAGGAAGAAGAGCGCATCAAGCGTGAGGAGGAAGAGGCAGAGCGTGAACGCATCGCAGCAGAGAGGCGTGAGAACAGTTTCTGGAATAAGGCCATCAAGGGCATCAAGAAGTTCGGCAAGTCAATGATTGAGGAAGAATAAAAAAATTAGCAAATGGGAGATAATAATATTCAGATTCTGGATTTCGGAGCACCCGAGCAGGATCACAGTATCATCAAGGTGATTGGTGTCGGTGGCGGTGGTGGCAATGCCGTCAACCACATGTATCGTGAGGGCATCCATGATGTCACGTTCGTACTCTGCAACACAGATAATCAGGCACTCAACGACTCGCCTGTGCCTGTTCATCTGCAGTTAGGTAAGGAAGGCCTCGGCGCAGGCAACAAGCCCGAGAAGGCCCGTCTGGCCGCCGAGGAGAGCATCGAGGACATCCGCAGCATGCTCTCCGACGGCACACGTATGGCTTTCATCACCGCAGGTATGGGTGGTGGCACTGGCACTGGTGCAGCACCAGTCATCGCCCGTGTTTCCAAGGAACTGGGCATTCTTACCGTAGGTATCGTCACTATCCCCTTCCGCTTTGAGGGCGACCGTAAGATCGACCAGGCCCTCGACGGTGTGGAGGAGATGCAGAAGCATGTCGATGCCCTGTTGGTGATCAACAACGAGCGCCTGCGTGCCATTTATCCCGAACTCTCCGTGCTCGATGCCTTCGGCAAGGCCGACGATACGCTCTCTGTGGCTGCCAAGAGCATCGCGGAGATCATCACCGTACACGGACTCATCAACCTTGACTTCAACGATGTGAAGACCGTTCTCAAGGACGGCGGTGTGGCGATTATGTCTACAGGCTATGGCGAGGGCGAGGGCCGTGTGAAGAAAGCCATCGAAGACGCCTTGAACTCTCCGTTGCTCAACGATAACGATGTCTTCAACGCCAAGAAGATCCTGCTCTCCATCTCTTTCGCTGGTTCGAAGGACGGCCAGCAGTCGCTGATGATGGAGGAGATGAACGACGTGAACGACTTCATGGCCAAGTTCGGCAACGACTTCGAGATCAAGTGGGGTCTTGCCACCGACCTCGAACTGGGCAAGAAGGTGAAGGTCACCATCCTCGCTACCGGCTTCGGTATCGAGAGCATCGACGGTATGAACGGTCACTTGAAGAAACAGAGTCAGGAAGACATCAATCGCATTGCTGCCGAGCAGGAGAAGGCTGCTGAGCGTCAGGACCGTCGTAACCGTTATTATGGCGGCGAGGGTGCCACGAAGCGCTATAAGCGTCGTCCGAACATCTATCTCTTCCGTCCCGAAGACCTCGACAACGATGATGTCATCTCTGCCGTAGAGCAGACGCCGACCTATAAGCGAACCCGTGAGATTCTCGACAGCATCAACTCTCAGGCTGGTGGCAACTATGCCGATCATACCGACTCCGCCCCCATAGAGCCCTCTGAGCCCGTACAGGGTGTTATCAAGTTCTGACGTAGAACCAAGCCCATCCATCATAAAGAGCCACTCAGCAATGGGTGGCTCTTTGTACATTTTTGTATTTTCTTTCTCCTATTTACGTCTTTTTCCTTATTTTTGCGTCATAAAAGTAAAAAGGCACCTTCCATGAGACTGTTGAGTATCAGAAAAAAGAATCAGGAATTAGATCAGTTGATGGAGGCTGAACGTCTCAGGCTTCTGCAATATGCCTGCTATCGGCTGGGCAACAGAGACGATGCTGAAGATGCTGTACAGGATGTGTTTATCCGCCTGCACCAACGACTGCGAGAGAGTAGCCACGACATTCAAAACCTCACGTCCTACCTCTACCGGTCACTGGCGAATCTCTGCATCAGTCGCCAGAGAAAGTTGGGACATGTAAGTTTCGTCACACTCGACGGCCAGGCTGAAATATCAGACTCTGTCCAAGAAGACTTTGAACAAGAGTTCTGCCGCATCAGCCGACTGTTGGCCAAGATCCCGGAAGAGCAGGGAGAGGTAATCCGACTGAGGTTCTATGGCGACAAGAGTTTCCGTGAGATAGCAGAGATACTTGACCTGCCACTCACGACGGTCAAGTCGCGATTTCAATATGGAATAGATAAGATCAGACGGGAAGTACGTTCTTCCGTAACGTAAGTATAACCCTTAAAAGTCATTAACAATGGATTGTATGGAATTCAAGAGCATAGTGGTCGATCTCTTTGACAGAGAGACTGATCCACAGGTCATATCCGAATGCGAACGCCACATGGCCGAGTGCGACGAATGTAAGCGGTATTACGATGAGATGGCGCATGTTACAGCCCTGCTTCGTCCACGCCATTCACCCGTCAACAGCACCAGTCGTCGGAGTCGCCGATGGCTGCAGACGGCTGCCATATTCATTGGAGTGCTGATGCTCTCAGGCATTGCCTTTGCTGCAGTACAACTTGTGAAGTCTACATCACGAGCCAGGCAATCTCAGTCTGAAACAGTACAGCCAACCATCTCAAATACACAACTCTCAGAGAATGACAGTACCATGCTGAAGCCTGTCGTTTATGAGAATGCAGAACTGAAGGCGATACTCGGCGAAATAGCCACCTATTATAATTATAAGGTAATATATAAAAGCGAAGAGGTCCAGCACACCCGTCTCTTTTTTACCTGGGACAAACAAATGCCGTTAGAGGAAATCATCGAGACGTTTAATCAGTTCAACCGCATCCATGTCACGGTTAAAGACAGTCAACTATTTGTCGAATAAACCATGAAACAGATTATTACCATCCTGTTGCTCTGTCTTGTTGCCACCACCATGAGCGC